>SBFZ01000263.1 GCA_006227095.1 Bacteroidota bacterium
CAATGGTTGCATTAACCCAAAAAATAGTACTTTAGATGCCATATTTATCCCGGATCATAACCAGAGCCATGAATAAACGGTATATTCTCTCCCTCGACCAGGGAACAACCAGTTCAAGGGCTATTCTATTCAATAAAAGAGGCCAGCCGGTTGCTTCTGCCAGGAAAGAATTCACACAGATCTTTCCGCAGCCGGGATGGGTGGAGCATGACCCCGACGAAATCTGGGCCACACAGGCAGGTGTGGCTGCTGAGGCTCTTTCGAGGGCGGGCGCTGTGATCTCTGAGGTTGCCGCCACCGGCATAACCAATCAGCGTGAGACAACAATACTCTGGAACCGTAAAACCGGCAAACCGGTTTACAATGCTATTGTGTGGCAGGACAGGAGGACTGCAGGTTACTGTGACAGGCTCACCGAAGAAGGGCTTGCTCCGCTTGTAGCTTCCAGGACAGGATTGATTATTGATGCTTATTTCTCTGCCACCAAGATCAGATGGATACTTGAAAATGTTCCGGGAGTCCGTGAAATGGCCGGAAGAGGCGAACTTGCCTTTGGAACCGTTGATTCATGGTTGTTATGGAACCTGTCAGGGGGTAAAATTCACATGACCGATGTATCCAATGCATCACGGACAATGCTGTTCAATATTCACACCCTTGAATGGGATACTGAATTGCTTTCCCTGTTCGGCATCCCGGAATCAATCCTTCCTGAAGTGCGCTCTTCAAGTGAAGTTTATGGCCCTGCATCAGGACTTTTTTCTTCCGGTATTCCTGTTGCCGGCATTGCCGGAGACCAGCAGGCTGCACTTTTCGGGCAGATGTGCGTTGAGGAGGGGATGGTCAAGAATACATATGGCACCGGCTGTTTCATGATGATGAATACCGGGAAAAAGCCCGGGGTATCTGAAAACAGGCTATTATCCACTGTAGCCTGGCAGATAGGAGGAGAAACAACCTATGCCCTTGAGGGAAGCATTTTTATCGGTGGTGCCGTGGTCCAGTGGCTGCGTGACGGACTCGGGGTAATCCGCAGTTCCTTAGACGTTGAGGAGCTTACCTCACAGGTCCCCTCATCCGAAGGGGTCTATTTCGTTCCGGCCTTCGCCGGCCTGGGTGCACCATACTGGAATCAGCATGCAAGGGGTATAATAACAGGCCTGACACGAGGCACCACAGCTGCACATATTGCCCGTGCAGCTCTTGATGGCATCGCCTACCAGGTTCTTGATGTATTACTTGCAATGGAAAGCGATTCAGGGCTTAAAATAAAGGAGTTAAGAGTTGATGGCGGCGCAACGGTCAATGACAGACTGATGCAGTTCCAGGCTGACCTTCTCCAGGCTGAGGTTGTCCGCTCGGCCATCACTGAGACTACCGCTCTGGGTGCAGCATTCCTGGCAGGACTGGCGACAGGGTTCTGGGCCGGCATTGATGAACTCAGGAGCCAGTGGCAGGCAGGATTTCACTTTAAACCATCAATGAGTCCGGAAGAGCGGACATCACTCATTAAAGGGTGGCATCGCGCTGTCAGGACAGCCGGTGCCTGGACCGGTGATGCTGAAAGGGATTAAACCGGGCTGCAATGAAACCAAATGCTTAAATCAAAAGATAAACGGATGAGAAAATCAATACTCCTGGCAGTGCTTGCAGCTTTCCTGTTGCCACTGAATGCCACTTCCCAGCCTGCAGACAGCGCAGACGTATACCTCCTGACCTGTGCTCCCGGCAACGAGAGCTACTCAATATATGGTCACACTGCACTAAGGATTGCCATACGGGGAACATCATTTGACATGGTTTACAACTGGGGCATTTTTGATTTTTCCACCCCTAATTTCGTTTACCGTTTTGCAAAGGGAAAGCTTGATTATTTACTTGGAGCCTACAGCTACGAAAGGTTCCTTGAAGAGTATATCAATGAGGGGAGGTCAGTATGGTCACAGAAACTCAACCTTACCGTTGCTGAAAAGGAGAAGATGTTTGAGCTTGTAAATGAAAACCTGAGGCCTGAGAATATCAGGTACAGGTATGATTTCTTCTTTGACAACTGTGCCACCAGGGTAAGGGATATAATTGTAGATGCAGCGGCTGATACCGTTATTTTTCCTGTCAAGGAGAAGAAAAGGAGTTTCCGGCAGCTCATCGATCCCTATCAGAAAGTACTTCCGTGGCTTGATTTAGGGGCAGATATGCTGCTCGGTCTTCAGGCAGACAGGAAGGCCACGGTGTCAGATGAGATGTTCCTTCCCGTTCACCTCAGGGACAATCTTGCATCAGCAGTTATCATTCATGACGGGAAGCAGGAGCCATTGACAGGGCCTGTTGAGACTGTCGCAGACCTTCCTGCTGCTGCCACGATCAGAAATACCTGGGTTCCGCAAGCCGTTTTCTGGGTTGTTTTTCTCTTCGTGCTGCTGGTAACATTTGTATTTAAAAGGCCCGCCCTTGAGAAGTTTGCTGATTTCGTGTTCTTTCCGGTCTACTCTCTCATTGCCATTCTCCTGGTCTTCACGAATATATTCTCGGAACATGACGCTCTTCATTTCAACCTGCTGTTCCTGGGAATAAATATTTTGATCCCGGTACTGGCCTTTTTGCTTGTCGCAGGCAGAAAAGCGGCAAAAATGAGCAGGCTGACACTGACCATTTCGGCCCTGTGGCTCCCCGCTTCGCTGATTGCAGGCCAGGGCATAAACCCGGCGCTCATTCCGGTGGTGCTCATAATCATGACGAGGATATTCAGTCATTGCAGGTTCGGGAAGAGTCTTTAACACTTATTTAACAACATTTAACAAGGTTTTTTAATATCAGAGATGATATTTGCGAAGCTTTTCAGGTAAGCAATTCAATTGAATAATATATGGAACACACAACTGACATCAGGCTTCTGAATGAGAAGATCGAAAAGGAGAGTGCCTTTGTTGATCTGGTCAGACAGGAGATAAACAAAGTCATTGTCGGGCAGCGTCATCTTACTGACTCCCTGCTTATCGGGCTTCTTTCAAACGGGCATATACTGCTGGAGGGAGTGCCGGGTCTCGCAAAGACTCTTGCAATCAAGACACTCGCTTCAATAATAGATACGAAGTTCAGCAGGATTCAGTTTACACCCGACCTGCTGCCTGCAGACCTTATCGGGACAATGATCTACAGCCAGAAAAGGGAGGAGTTTGTAGTCCGCAAAGGGCCGATTTTCGCAAACTTCATACTTGCCGATGAGATCAACCGCTCACCGGCCAAGGTTCAGAGCGCATTGCTTGAGGCAATGCAGGAGAGACAGGTCACAATCGGCGAAAACACCTACCGGCTGGATGAGCCCTTTATGGTTCTTGCCACACAGAACCCCATTGAGCAGGAGGGCACTTATCCTCTGCCGGAGGCGCAGGTTGACAGGTTCATGCTCAAGGTTGTGATAACCTACCCGGAGAAAGAGGAGGAACGTCTGATTATCCGTGAGAACCTGGCACGTGAATTTCCGGTGGCAAGGACAATACTGAAGCCGGATGATATCATGCGGGCACGCGAAGTCGTTAAGGAGGTATATCTTGATGAAAAGATTGAAAATTATATCCTTGACATCGTTTTTGCAACCCGTCAGCCGGAGAAATTCGGCCTTTCAAAGTTCGCACCGCTGATTTCATACGGAGCTTCTCCACGGGCCGGGATAAACATTGCCATGGCCGCAAAATCATATGCCTTCATCAGGAGAAGGGGATTTGTGATCCCTGAGGACGTAAGGTCACTTTGCGCCGATGTTCTTCGTCACAGGATCGGACTGACATACGAGGCCGAAGCCGAGAATATCACACAGGATCAGATCATTGCAGAGATCCTTAATACCGTGGAGGTTCCGTAGCCGGATGAAGAGGTTGCTACTGTCACTGATCGTGCTGGTATTGCTGATCCCCGCCAGGGCCCAGGAATTCTACGGTATGCCGGAAAAGAGCATCAGGGCTGTCATGGCAAGGGATTTTCCAGGCCTGACACCGGACAATTCGGTCAGGAATGAACTCTACAGGTATATAAAGTACCACTCAGCGGATGACAATGAGACATGGCTTATATTCCTGGATGAAAGAGGCCGGTGCAACGGGGTGAGGATAACCTGCAGCAACAATCTTTACGATGCAAAGATCAGGGAGCTGAATGAAAAATACGGGTATGACAGGGACGGTAGATGGAGCTACAGGATAGGACGCGATAATATAACTGTCAGGGTTCAGCGTGATGCATGGTTCTTTACTGTCACGCATGAAAGAATTTACCATATGTAAGTGAAGTGGAAACGACAGAACTGTTAAAGAAGGTCAGGAAAATTGAGATAAGGTCGCGGGGGCTGACCCGGCAGATCTTTGCGGGCGAGTATCACAGTGCCTTCAGGGGGAGGGGTATGGCCTTCAGTGAGGTACGTGAATACCAGTTTGGTGATGATATAAGGAACATCGACTGGAATGTGACTGCGCGACTTGGCCATCCGTATGTCAAGGTTTTTGAGGAGGAAAGGGAACTGACTGTAATGCTGCTGGTTGATGTCAGCCGGTCAGGCGAATTCGGTACCGTGGCTTCCACGAAGCGTGAGATGATGACCGAAATTGCTGCAGTTCTTGCATATTCTGTTATTGCAAACAATGACAAGGTGGGGCTTATGCTCTTCTCTGACCGGGTTGAAAAGTATATCCCTCCCAAGAAGGGCAGGGGGCATATGCTCCGGATAATACGTGAATTGCTCAGCTATGAGCCTTCAGGAAATGGCACTTCACTCTCAGAACCTCTGAGGTACCTTACCAATGTGCTGAGGAAAAGGTGTACCGCATTTATCCTGTCTGATTTCATGGCACAGCCGTTCACCGAGGCGCTCCGTGTAGCCTCGGGAAAGCATGACCTTGTTGCACTGCGCATAAGTGACAGGCGTGAAAAGGAACTGCCGGATGTAGGCTTCATGAAGG
>SBFZ01000017.1 GCA_006227095.1 Bacteroidota bacterium
ATGAGAGACCGGAACGCAGATATAGACAGGGTATTGGGTTTCTTGCCACCGAGCCACGGCTCGATGAATGATATGTTGTACGACTGGTAAACGCGGCCGTTTGACTGGGCCCTTATCTGGAGCGACTGGCCGTCACCCGAGGGATAGGGTCTCCATTCATTCCACTTGAAGAAGTTGCGCATGGCGAAGTTGTTGAACCTCACCCCCACCGTTCCCACGAGCATACCGGCACCCCAGCCTCCGGAGATCTCGAACTGGTCATTGGCCTTCTCTTCCAGTGCATAAAGCAGGTCAACGGTACCGTCAACCTGGTTGAGCAGTGGCTGGGGATTGATCTTCTCAGGGTCAAAATGACCAAGTACAGCCACCTGACGGGCCGACCTGATGAGATTATCCTTGCTGAAGAGATCACCAGGCATAGTAAAGAGCTCGCGCCTGGCCACATGCTCATTGGTACGGGTGTTGCCTGTGATGATCACATTGTTCAGGGTGGCGGGATCACCCTCATAAATACGCACTTCGAGGTCAATGGAGTCACCCTCAACCTTCTGCTCCACCGGAGTGAGTCTTGAGAAGAGATAACCGTAATTGAGATAGAGTGAACTGACTGCATCATCATCAACGTTGAGCCTCTTGTCAATCATGGTCTGGTTATAGATCTCCCCGGAGGGGAAATTGAAGACCCGGGTAAGATAGTCCTTGGTGTAGATGCTGTTTCCAACCCAGTCAACGTTCCTGAGATAATACTGGTTCCCCTCGCTGACCTTCACCACCAGCACCATCTTGCCATCCTCCAGTGCATAGGTTGAGTCACCAAGTATGCGGAAATCACGGAACCCGTTCTCATTGTAAAACTCCACCAGGCTGTTGCGGTCCTCCTCATACTTGTCCTCAATGAACTTTGAGCCCTTGAATATATTCAGGTCCTTCTGCTTGGTGTTCTTCATGACACGACGGAGCCGCTTGTCCTCAAAGTACTCATTGCCGGCAAACTGTATCTCTTCGATCTTGACTTTTTCGTTCTTGTTGATGACAAAATTGAGTATGACATTGTTGGGCATGTCAGGGTCATCTTTCTGAATGATGTCAACGTCAATGTTGAGGAATCCCTTTTCGATATAATGATCCTTGATTGTACGTTCAGCCCTGTTGAGGAGGTGGGCAGTGACCTGTGAACCTCCCGGCAGGCTCAGTTTCTCAATGAGGTCAGTCTCCTCCGATTTTCTTATCCCCTCAAATTTAAGGGATGAAAGGCGGGGTCTCTCCTGGAGGTATATGTCAAGCCAGATGTTCTCTTCCTCTTTTCCGGTTATAGTAATCTTCACATCGGAGAACAGCCCCTGGTCCCAGAGCTTCCTGACGGCAGAGCTGATTACCTCACCCGGGATCTCCAGCTTCTGACCTATCCTGAGGCCGGAGATACCTATCAGTGCATTGGGTTCGAGAAACTTCACCCCGGAAACGGTTATTCCGGCAATGGTGTATTCTTCAGGGTAAAGATAATTGACATATTTATCCTCTGTCTGGGCCGTGGCAACCAGCCCTGTCAGAAGCAAGGCAAAAAGGGAGATTATCCGCATAGATTTCATTTTCATCATTCAACTGTTTTCAGCAATCTGTTCGCTGGTCTTACCATATCTCCTTTCCCTTTTCTGGAAGTCTGCCACTGCTTTGTAAAAGTCCTCCTTACCAAAATCGGGCCAAAGTTTTTCCGTAAAATAGAGTTCGGTATATGCCAGCTGCCAGAGGAGGAAGTTGCTGATTCTCTTCTCTCCGCTGGTACGTATCATCAGTTCCGGGTCAGGGATATCTGAGGTGGTGAGGCTTTCGGTCACCGTCTGTTCATTTATCTCGTTTTCATTCATTCTTCCCTCTTTCACTGCCAGTGCAATCCTGCGGCATGCTTCAGATATTTCCCAGCGTGATGAGTAGCTGAGAGCCACAATGAGTGTCATCCGTGATCCGTCAGATGTGGTCTTCATTGTTTCGAAAAGCCGGTTTCGCACTTTTTCCGAGAGGCGTGACAGATCTCCGATGACCTTCAGGCTGATCCCCTTCTCAACCAGAGTATGTGTTTCATTGTTGATTGACTCAACCATGAGGTCCATGAGTGCTGTCACCTCATCCTCAGGCCTGTTCCAGTTCTCAGTGGAGAATGCATAGAGGGTAAGGAACCTGACACCCAGTTCTGCAGCCGCCTCAACGGTCTTGCGTACAGCCTTCACTCCCTGGTGATGGCCGAAGATCCGTTCCCTGCCCCTTCTGTGCGCCCAGCGTCCGTTGCCGTCCATAATGACAGCAACATGCCCTGGCAGCCTGCTAATATCTATCTGGTCCCTGAATGTCAACTCTATCTCCTCTTTCTTTTTTTATCTTTTTCCACCTCTGCAAAAGCCGGACAACCAGCGAGCCTGTTGTACATCTTCCATGTAACAGAAACACCCATGAAGCTGTACCAGTCATTGTTGTGGATCCTTGAATGATCCACCGGTTCGCCGCCGGGGTCAGTTATCTCGTATAGACCGTCCAGTTTGTCGGTAAATGTCTTGCGGAATCCATATTCGATTTCAATGCCAACCTGGTTTGCCACGTTAACCTTGAAACCGGCAGAGAATGGAACAGAGAGGAAGGGGCCGGCCTGACTCATCACCGAAAGGGCTGTGCCGCCTGCTATATACGGTGTATAGTCTATGTTCCTGCTCCTGAATGTGCTGTATGGGAAGAAGTTGAATTCGTATGTTGCACCCAGCTCGCCGAGGAATGAGCCCAGGGGAGTCATGTACCCGCCGAGGAGATTGGCCCGTACGGCCTGCCTGGGATTGAAGTTGTACCTGTAGAAGAACTGTGCGGCCGGACCGGGCCGGTAGAAGGTATTGAGAGGATTCTCTTCGCCGAGATAGGTCACAATCCCTGCCGAGACACCATAGTCTGCACTGCGCTGAGACATTGCAGCAAGGGTTATGGTGGCCAGGGCAATTATTGCCGTTATCCTTCTCAGTGTTCCCTTCATTGCCTCCTGAATCTTAGTGAAGGAAGGCCGTTTGTTGCCGTCCTGATACGGTAGTTGACCGTTACGCTGAATGTATGGTATGCGTCATTTCTCCTTGAGAACTGTGAGGTATAGCCGTCAAGATAGTCAGAGAGGGCATACCTGGCAGCAAACTCAACCCCCAGGAGGAGGTTTGGGTCAAAAGCCAGCTTGGCTCCTATGCCAAGGGGGAGAACTGCGGTAAAACCCCGGGTCTTCAGGGTGGGATCAGAATCCCACCGCTCCTGTATCCTGTCATTGCCGTAGAATACGTTATAGCCGGCACCGCCGATGCCGGTCAGGGCATATACGTCAATACTCCTGAGAAAATCACTCAGCCTGTTGTTCCTCCTGTACCTGTATGTCTGAAAGAGAAAGCTGTTGCGTTCACGGTTCCTGACAAAGTAGTATTCTCCCAGGAGGGCGGGCTCATAAATCAGAGAACTTGTCTCATATAGCCTCCCGTCATTATTGGAACCCCTGACATCATCAGCATGAATCATGGCAAAGGTGAACGAGAGCCTGCCGGCTATGTTGTCAGTAAAGAAGTACCTTGCGGAGGTGTTTATGCTGAAGCGGGTCTGAATGAAGGTTATATCCTTGAATCCCAGGGCATTTTCACCGATAGTGAAGCCTCCGATATCACCATAGAACTGTGAGGTGCCGAGGGCAGCGGTGGCTTCATATCTTTTCATCTTCCACAGCTGACCTGATACGAATGGTGTCATCAGAAACACCATCATGCACATCACTATCAGACGCTTAACCATCAGTCACATTGCAATTGCGGCTACAAATATAAGGAATGTATAATATTTAAAACTTAAATATTCCTTAATTATTGTCAGTTACGGGGGTCAGCACCCCACATCAGCTTGTTCCGCAGAGTGCTGAAAAAATCGTTTCCGGCGGTTGTAACGGTCCTGAGCCGGGTGGCTGACTGCCGGACCTCGAGCTGAGTGCCCATGGGTACCCTTGCAGACCTCGAATCACAGGTAACAAGGCAATTGCCTGACCTGCCCTCGGGTTCAAGTGAAATGACACTGCTGCCGGTGACGATAATAGGCCTTATGGTGAGGTTGTGGGGTGACATCGGGACAATGATGATGCTGTCATCTGCCGGGGAGAGTATGGGACCTCCCACACTCAGGCTGTATGCCGTTGAACCCGTGGCAGTTGATATGATAAGACCGTCGGCGCGATACCTGTTCAGGAAAACCCCGTCTACCTTTACGGCGATGGAGATCATGCTCTGGTCATTTTTCTGGATGGTTATCTCATTCAGTGCCATGGCACTGCCGTTGGTGAACAGCCAGTCCGGTGAGACAATCTCAAGCATCGCACGGCTGACCAGTTCATAATCACCCGAACAGAGCATTTCAATTGACTTTCCAATATCATCATCAGGGATATTTGCAAGGAAGCCGAGTCGCCCGGTGTTGATACCAGCCACTGGTATACCGGCTGTGCGGACTCTCATGGCTGTCTCCAGGAAAGTGCCATCGCCGCCGACGCTGAGTATCATGCACACATCGGCAGGAAGATCAGAGAGCTGACTGAAGAGGATGACCCTGTGTTCATCGTCGAAGTGAGGACCTCCCGGATCCATGATGTTGAGGTAGATTGTCACTCCCCGGTCATAGAGGGCATCAATGAGCCTCATCAGACCGGCAGTGGTCTTTTCGGTCAGACCCTTGCTGTAGAGTGCAATAGTTTTATCCATCGGGCAGCGGAGTTACATATTGAGGTACTTCATGAGCAGGTTGTACCTGTCTGTATAGAAACGGTCAAGTTCGTCATTGTCAGTCACCCATGTGGTCACCTCGTATGAGTATCTCTCAAATGTCCTGATGATCGATGCCAGGTCACTGGTGTTGACCTTCAGTGTTATCTCAAGACTGGTTGACTC
>SBFZ01000201.1 GCA_006227095.1 Bacteroidota bacterium
CCTATTGCACAAATCTTTCTTGCACGGGTACCCCTGTCGGGATCAATCCATACCCCGGTGGCACCCTCCAGGCGGCTCCCTTCAATTCCGAAAAGTGAGATACACCTGATAATTGCTTCTTCAAGCAGATGAATATAATCACGAAGCCCAAGCCCCATCAATTCAAGATCGAAGATCGGGTAACCCACAAGCTGACCGGGACCATGGTATGTTATGTCTCCTCCCCTGTCGATCCTGTAGAAAGATGCATCACGCGCCTGCAACTGGATATAGTCAAGCAGCAGGTTCTGTTCCGAACCGCTTTTCCCCAGGGTATAGACATGATTATGCTCCACGAAGATGAGACGGTCAGGGGTTCTTTCACCATTTGTGCCGGCTTTCCCCTTTTCCTCAACCTTGGGATTGAAGAAACGCTCCTGGTATTCCCAGGTCTCCTTGTAGTCCCTGCGGCCAAGGTCATCGAATATTACCTTCGGGGTCTCAGTCATCATCTGTAATCCTGCCTGTCGGTTTTTAAATCAGTTGCTTCCCTGTACAATCTTTATTTCCCGGTTCGCCTTTTACCTCAGAGCTGTTGGTTTGTTGCCCGCATCGCTTTCCGGTTAAACACCCATAGCAAAGTACGCATATTCCTTTTCAATCCCTCACATGTTTTTCAGCGTGAAATGAGCTCCTGACCAGCGGGCTGCTTTCCACGAAGTCAAAACCAATCTCAAGACCCTTCCTGCGGTATTCTTCAAACTTTTCTGGCGTAACATATTCAACAACAGGCATATGCTCAAGACTCGGCGCCAGGTATTGCCCTATTGTCACAATCCTGCAACCGGTTGCATAGAGATCATTCAGTGCTTCATTCACCTCCTCTTCCCGCTCCCCCAGCCCGAGCATGATACCGGACTTTGTACGAACACCGCGCGAAGCTATATGGCTTAGGACCGAGAGGCTGACATCGTACTTTGCCACTGACCTGATCAGCGGTGTCAGACGCCTTACTGTCTCAATATTGTGTGAGATGACCTCGGGGCCTGCATCAATGACCCTGTCAATATCGTTGGTATTGGCACGAAAATCAGGTATGAGAGTCTCTATAGTGACCTCCGGATTCACCTCTTTTATTCGCCTGATGGTCTCAGCCCAGTGGGCAGAACCGCTGTCGGGCAGATCATCCCGGTCTACGGAGGTGATGACGCAGTGCTTCAGGTGCATTGTCTTTACTGCCTGTGCCACCCTCGCCGGTTCCCCGGGATCAGGGGGAAGGGGTCTGCCGCTTTTCGTTCCGCAGAATTTGCATGACCTGGTGCAGATGTCGCCAAGAATCATCAGGGTTGCCGTGCCTGCGTTCCAGCACTCCCCGATATTCGGACAGTTGCCGGATGTACATATGGTATGAAGGCGATGGCTCTCAACCAGGCTCTTGACCATGGTATAGCTCTCCCCGCTCGCCCTCTCCATCCTGAGCCATGATGGCAATCTCCTCCTTCCTGTCATTGTACCAGATTCGCGAAATTCATGAATATGCAAAGGTACACATTTAAAAGAACGGGAAAGGTGATTTTTGAGTGACCGATACAATGATTGTTTATCTTTGAGGGAGGTAAATCCGCGGACGCATTGAGGGTCAGAAACTGTTCGTGGAAAAACCGATTAACGGAACTGAAAGACCAAATTTTTCTGAAAATGGATGTAGTTTATCTTAACGGGCAATTTATTCCATGGGATCAGGCAAGGATCAGTCCTGATGACAGGGGTTTTCTCTTCGGAGACAGTATTTACGAGGTCACCCGGTGGTACGGCGGCTATTTTTTTGACCTCCCCTCTCATGCTGCAAGATTCAGGCGCAGCCTTCACGAGACCCGTATCATCTGGGAAGAGGAGTCAAGGTTTGAGGAGATTTCTGAGGAGCTGATACACCACAACGGACTTGGTACAGAATGCGCAATGGTCTATTTCCAGGCTACCCGGGGAGTCGCACCCCGCACACATGCCTTCCCTGATCCCCCTGTCAAGCCCACAGTCTACGGGTTTGCCCGCAGGCAGAGTCTCAACACGCTTGCATCAGAACGCGGTGTTGGAATCTGGCTTACCCCGGACCCCCGCTGGAACAGGTGTGATATAAAAACCACTGCCCTGATCGCCAACATCCTGCCATACCAGGAGGCACATGACAAAGGATTTGCGGAGGTATGCTTCGTACGGAACGGTTTCGTGACTGAAGGGGCACATTCAAATATCTTTTTTGTAAGGGACGAAAGCCTTTATACTCATCCGGAAAACAATGATATCCTGGCAGGGATAACCAGGAAAAACATCATCAGCATTGCAAGGTCAAATGGCATTAACGTGATTGAAGAGGCTGTGGCGGCAGATATGATACCCTATATGAATGAGGCATTGATCTGCAATACCACCGGAGAAATTGTACCGGCAACCAGGATCAGTGATCAGGTAATCGGTGACGGAACTCCGGGACCGGTGACAAAGAGACTCCAGATACTACTGAGAGAGCTGATCCAGTCAGGTGACCCACACCGGTGAGTTTCACGCAACACATTTCTTCTCAGCAGGCGGGCTGCCCCAAAAAATTTGCGCCGGTTCATTTCAACCGCCTGCCCCTTCCCCTATTGCCTACTGGCTATTGCCTTCCCGATCCGCCAACTGGCGGATACGGGATTGATCCTTCGCCTTCGGCAGAGGCTCAAATTTCCTACTGCCTATTGCCTATTGCCTATTGCCTATCAAATAGTACCTTTGCACAAATTTTTCACAGATGAGTACACCCCAACTGAGCGAACAGGAACTGGTTCGCAGGCAATCACTTGAAGAGATACGCAAACTTGGCATAGATCCTTATCCTGCTGCTATGTATCCGGTCAACACATCAGCCGCAGAGATACTTGAAGGTTTCAGTGATACAGAAGATAAATTTCCAGAGGTATGCCTTGCAGGCCGCATAATGAGCCGCCGCATCATGGGCAACGCCTCCTTTGCAGAACTGATGGACTCTTCAGGACGCATACAGATATACGTACGGCGTGACGACCTGTGCCCGGGTGAGGATAAGACACTTTACAACACCCTCTTCAAGAAATTGCTGGATATAGGTGACATCATCGGTGTGAAGGGATTTGCCTTCCGTACCCAGATGGGAGAGATCACAGTCCATGTAAAGGAGCTGACCCTTCTCAGCAAGTCGCTCCGGCCATTGCCTGTGGTCAAGGAGAAGGACGGTGTACTGTATGATGCAGTCACCGATCCTGAGATGCGGTACAGGCAGAGATATGTTGACCTGATAATAAATCCCGAGGTCCGCGAGGTCTTCCGGAAGCGTACACAGATCATCAGGTCTATGCGTGAGCTCTTCGATTCATACGGTTACCTTGAGGTGGAGACCCCGGTGCTTCAGCCTATACCCGGCGGTGCCGCGGCAAGGCCCTTCATAACACATCACAATGCCCTCGACATACCACTTTACCTTCGCATAGCGGACGAGCTTTACCTGAAGCGCCTGATAGTGGGAGGTTATGACGGAGTCTATGAATTCGCAAAGGACTTCCGCAATGAGGGAATGGATCGCACCCATAACCCGGAGTTCACTGTGATGGAGATCTATGTGGCATACAAGGACTACAACTGGATGATGGAGTTCACTGAGAAGATCCTCGAGAAGGTTGCAATGGACCTCCACGGCACCACGAAGGTACCGCTGGGTGAAAAAATCATAGACTATAAAGCTCCCTACAGGCGTATCTCGATGACTGACGCAATAAAAGAGTATGCAGGCATTGACATAACGGACATGTCAGAGGATGACCTCCGGCGGGAGTGCGACAGGATGGATATCGGCCACTCACCATCTATGGGCAAGGGAAAACTGATTGACCAGATCTTCGGCGAGAAGTGTGAACATCACTTCGTACAACCCACATTCATCATCGATTACCCGCAGGAGACCTCGCCACTGACAAAGAAACACCGCTCCAGGCCAGGACTGACCGAGCGCTTTGAGCTGATGGTCAACGGCAAGGAACTTGCAAACGCCTACTCTGAGCTGAATGACCCGATAGACCAGCTTGAACGGTTCCAGGACCAGCTTCGTCTCTCCGAAAAGGGCGACGATGAGGCAATGTTCATCGATATGGACTTCGTCAGGTCCCTGGAATATGGTATGCCTCCCACATCTGGGATGGGTATGGGCATTGACAGGCTCACCATGTTCATGACCAACCAGCCGTCAATACAGGATGTCCTCTTCTTCCCGCAGATGAAGCCGGAGGTGTAGGCAGTGGGCAGTACCAGCCGGCAGTGGGCAGTACCAGTCGGCAGTGGGCAGTACCAGTCGGCAGTGAGCAGTGCCAGTCAGCAGTGGGCAGTACCAGTCGGCAGTGGGCAATGCCAGTCAGCAGTGGGCAGTACCAGTCGGCAGTCAGAGTCAAAATATCAATTGTGGATAAGCTGAAATATATGGAGTTGGACAGGCTGATGAAGCCTCTTGATTCTGCAATAAAGATCCAGGAGTTCCTGGATTCAATTCCGTACAACACAACCAAACGGACATTGTCGCCATTGCTGGTAATGAAGGAGAGGATGGCGCACTGTATGGACGGCGGGCTGTTTGCCGCAGCAGCACTCCGAAGACTGGGATACCCTCCCCTGATAGTTGACCTTACTGCTGAAAATGATGATGACCACATAATAGCCGTATTCCGTGAAGGAGGCTGCTGGGGTGCTGTTGCCAAATCAAATACCACGGTGCTGCGCTTTCGCGAACCGGTGTACAGAACCCTCCGCGAACTGGCAATGTCATACTTCGATATGTATTATAACCTGAACGGGCAGAAATCGCTGCGGAGCTACTCCCGCACCATTGACCTTTCAAGGTTTGATGACCGGAACTGGGAAACGACTGAGGAAGACCTTGAATATATTGGAGA
>SBFZ01000282.1 GCA_006227095.1 Bacteroidota bacterium
CGGGAGGCTGTGAGATTTATGTCAGGAATGCAGATGCTCCCAGGCTATGGGAAGAGGTGTTCAGGGCAGGAGAGGAGTTTGGCATTAAGCCGGTGGGTCTCGGAGCAAGGGATACGCTGCGCCTGGAGATGGGCTTCTGTCTTTACGGAAATGACATCAATGACACCACATCACCCATTGAGGCGGGTCTTGGATGGATAACGAAGTTCACACCCGGCAAGGATTTCATTGACAGGGATTTGCTTCTGAAGCAGAAAGAGGAGGGAACGGAAAGGCGACTGAAGGGGTTTGTAATGATTGACAGGGGAATTCCCCGGCAGCATTATGAAGTTGTTGACGCACAGGGTAACCTGATAGGAGAGGTAACATCAGGAACGATGTCACCTTCACTGAAGCTTGGTCTGGGCCTGGCGTACCTCAGGCAGGGATTCTGGAAGAATGATACCGAAATCTTTATACGGGTAAGGGGCAGGGACCTGAAGGCGAAGGTTGCTCCGCTCCCTTTCTATAAACAGTAAAAAACCAGGGAGATCTCCGGCTGACATGATACAGAGGAACCTGGAAATATGCTTTACGCCTGCTGCCTTTGATGCACACGCTGACAGCGAGGCCGTGGTTGTGGTCATTGATGTGCTCAGGGCTACCAGTTCAATATGCGCGGCCTTTGCCAGCGGGGTAAGGGAGATAATCCCGGTGGCCACCGTAGAGGAAGCGAGGGCCATGAAGGAGCAGGGATACCTTCTTGCAGCCGAGCGTGACGGTTATGTGCTTGACTTTGCCGATTTCGGCAACTCCCCGTTCAACTTCTCGGCTGACAGGGTAAATGGAAAGAGCGTTGCATACAGTACCACAAACGGGACTGGCATAATGAAACAGGCCGCTGAGTGTCATGATGTGGTAATCGGATCATATCTCAACATGTCTGCACTCTGTAGCTGGATAATTGATCAGCAACGCAAGGTGGTCATTGTATGTGCAGGATGGAAGAGACGTTTCTCCCTTGAGGATGCCGTTTGTGCTGGTGCCATGGCCGAGAGACTGATGGAGAGCGGCAGGTTCACCACCATATGTGACTCGGTACATGCTGCCACTGACCTCTGGGGAGCTGCGAAAAATGACCTGATGGGATATATTGAAAAGGCAGCACAGAGATCACGTCTCAGAGACAAGGGACTGGATGATTGTATCGGTTATTGTCATACATTTGATGTGACGGATGTTATCCCGGTACTCCGTGAGGGACGGCTTGTGGCTCTCTGATGTAACCGGGAGGGGATATTCAACTGCTTGCCGGATTTGCCGGATTGAAATATAATTACTCAACAAAATAAAATTACCGGAAATGAAAAAACACAATTTCTACGCAGGGCCTTCAATTATGCCTCAGTACACGAATGAAAAGGTGATTGAAGCTATCAGGGATTTTGCAGGAACAGGCCTTTCTATCATGGAGGTTTCTCACCGCAGCAAGGAATTTGAAGCGGTAATGGCCAGTGCAGTCACTCATATAAAGGAACTTCTCGAAGTTCCCGAGGGTTACTCGGTTATTTTCCTGGGTGGCGGCGCAAGCCTTCAGTTTGCAATGCTTCCGATGAATATGCTCGAAAGGAAGGCTGCCTATATAAACACCGGGGAATGGGCAGGGAAAGCACTCAAGGAGGCAAAATACTTCGGCGAAGTGGTTGAGGTGGCATCTTCAAAAGACAGGAATTTCAATTATATCCCGAAGGATTACGTGGTGCCGGCAGACTCGGATTATTTCCACATTACAACAAATAACACAATTTACGGTACCCAGTGGAAGAAGGACCCGGATGTGAATGTGCCGCTTGTGGCTGACATGTCTTCGGATATCTTCAGCCGTCCGGTGGATGTTTCGAAGTATTCGGTCATTTACGGTGGTGCACAGAAGAATCTTGCCCCGGCTGGCGTCACATTCGTGATCATAAAGGACTCTGCCCTGGGGAAGGTGACACGGCCCATTCCCACTATGCTGAATTACAAGACTCATATTGAGAAGGAGTCAATGTTCAATACTCCTCCGGTTCTTCCTGTTTTTGCCGCAGTTAAGACTCTTGAGTGGCTGAAGCAGAAGGGTGGAGTGGCAGCCATGCAAAAGATCAACCAGGAGAAGGCCGCCCTGCTCTATGATGAAATTGAACGCAACAAGCTGTTCAGGTGTACCGTTCCGGATCCTGAAGACAGGTCGCTGATGAACGTATGCTTTGTTATGGAAGACAATTACAAGGAGCTTGAGAAGGAATTCGGTGATTTTGCCAAGTCGAAGGGGATGGTGGGAATAGCTGGTCACCGTTCAGTGGGAGGCTTCCGCGCATCACTCTACAATGCTCTTCCGCTTGAGAGTGTTGCGGCTCTTGTTGACTGCATGAAGGAGTTTGCAAACAAATACTAAAACAGATAAGGTCATGAAGATACTTGTAGCAACTGACAAGCCTTTTGCACCTGTTGCCGTATCTATGATACGTGAGGTGGTTGAGAAGGCAGGGCATACACTTGCCCTCCTGGAGAAGTACAAGACACCGCAGGAGCTTCACGCAGCCGTTGCTGACGCTGATGCCATGATAGTGCGCTCTGATATTGTTGATGCAGCAGTGCTGGCTGCAGCACCGGGGCTGAAGATTGTCGTAAGGGCAGGAGCAGGCTATGATAACCTTGACCTGAATGCCTGTACTGAAAGGAACGTGGTTGCCATGAACACACCTGGTCAGAACTCCAACGCTGTTGCAGAACTGGCATTTGGCATGATGGTCTATTCAGCCCGGGGAGGCTTTGACGGAAAGTCGGGGTCAGAACTCATGGGCAAGACCCTCGGTCTGCATGCCTTCGGAGCAGTGGGCAGGTGTATGGCCCGCATAGCAGCCGGATTCGGAATGAAGGTTAGTGCCTTTGATCCGTTTGTTGACGGCAAGGTGATTTCTGAGGCCGGAGTAACTCCTGTGAACACAATGGAAGAACTCTATTCAGGCTGCCAGTACATATCACTTCATATACCTGCCAATGAGAAGACAAAGGGTTCGATAGGGGAAAGACTCCTTTCCCTCATGCCGCAGGGTGCCGTGCTGGTAAATACTGCCCGCAAGGAGGTGATAAATGAGGCCGAACTGGCCATGGTGATGGAGAAAAGGGGAGACTTGAAGTACCTGTCAGATGTGGCACCTGACAATGCAGGTTTGTTTGCAGAGAAGTTCGCCGGTCGCTATTTCTTTACGCCCAAGAAGATGGGTGCCCAGACCGAAGAGGCCAATATAAATGCCGGAGTGGCCGCCGCAAGGCAGATAGTATCATTCTTCGCAACCGGTGACGAGACTTTCAGGGTAAATAAAACCAAATAGAAAACAGAGAAATTTGAGATATGGCTGTTGTTAAACCTTTCCGGGGCCTGAGGCCGCCGGCCAATCTGGCATCGGAGATTGCCTGCCTGCCGTATGATGTTATGAATTCCGAGGAAGCCGCGGCAATGGCTCAGGGCAGGGAAAAATCCCTTCTCCATATTACAAAAGCGGAAATAGACCTTCCTGCGGGTACTGACGTTCACTCTGAGGAGGTATATGAAAAGGCAGTGGAGAATTTCCATGCATGGCAGAAACATGGATGGCTTCTGGAAGACCTTGAAAGGCACTTTTACATTTATGCCCAGACCATGAATGGCCGTACACAGTACGGTATTGTAGGGGCAGCGGCAGTGGAGGATTACCTCTCAGGGAAGATAAAAAAGCATGAGCTTACCCGACCTGACAAGGAAGAAGACCGGATGGTGCATGTCAGGGCCAACAATGCCAACATCGAACCTGTCTTCTTTGCATACCCCGCGGTGAAGGAGCTTGACAAAATCGTCGAGCGGATAGTAAAGAAGGAAAAAGCCGAATATGATTTTGTTGCTGATGATGGTATAGGCCATCATTTCTGGGTAGTATGGGACAGGAAAACCAACGATGCCATTGAAAAGCTCTTCGCTGAGAAGGTACCCTTCATGTATGTGGCTGACGGGCATCACCGTACCGCAGCTGCTGCCCTCGTTGGCAAGGAGAAGAGGGAGAAGAACCCTGCCCACAGGGGCGATGAGGAATATAACTTCTTCATGGCAGTAATCTTCCCTGATGACCAGCTGAAGATCCTTGATTACAATCGCGTTGTGAAGGATCTCAACGGCATGACCCCTGCAAAATTCCTTGAAAAACTTCATGAGTCATTTGATATCAGGGATAAGGGCACCAGGACTCACAGGCCCACGAAGCTGCATAATTTTGGAATGTATCTCGACGGCAGGTGGTACAGCCTGACAGCAAAGAAAGGGAGTTATAATGACGATGACCCGATCGGGGCACTGGATGTTACCATACTAACTGAAAAAGTACTTTTGCCATTGCTTGATATCCAGGATCTCAGGCGGTCAAAGCGGATTGACTTCGTAGGTGGAATCCGTGGACTGGGTGAACTTAAGAAACGGGTTGACACGGGTGAGATGAAGGTGGCTTTTGCCCTCTATCCTGTCTCCATGAAGCAGCTGATCACGATAGCCGATACCGGTAATATCATGCCACCCAAGACTACCTGGTTCGAACCTAAACTGAGGAGCGGGCTGGTGATTCACAAGCTTGACTGACAGAAGCCGTGCCCGGATGGAGAGCATAGCCGCCAACATAAAAAGGATTATCGGAGAGCTGCCTCCAGGTGTCACCATGGTGGCAGTTACCAAAACCCGTACACCGGATGAGGTTTTTGAGGCGTACAATGCCGGTTTGCGTATCTTCGGAGAGAACAGGGTACAGGAGCTGGCTGCAAAAAAGCTGCTCCTTCCGGCTGATGTCTCATGGCATCTTATAGGCCACCTGCAATCAAACAAGGTCAGACAGGCAGTCGCTGCAGCCTCAATGATAGAATC
>SBFZ01000165.1 GCA_006227095.1 Bacteroidota bacterium
TCACCGAAGGGGACGATATTCTCAGGGAGGAAGGCATCTTCCTCCCGCAGGTTTGATTCATTCGCCCATTCCCACTGGGCCCGGCTGATGTGGTAGGAGGCATTTGGAAAGAGGGGTGCTGTTCCTCCCCCGGGAGCATTGACAAAACAGCCACCGCAATGATCGGCATGCAGGTGGGTGATAATCACATCAGTAATATCCACGGGTTTGTATCCGCAGTCAGCCAGCCCGCCTGTAAGACCAGACCCTCCATGGAGGTATGCATGACTGAAAAATTTCTCATTCTGCTTGTCACCCCAGCCGGCATCCACCAGAATAACCCTCCCGTCAGTCTCAATCACCATGGAAGTGAGGGAGAGCTCAATGGTATTGAGCTCATCAGAATTTACCTGGCGGCTCCAGAGCGCCTTCGGTATAACACCGAACATCGCTCCTCCGTCAACCCTGAAGTTCGTTATATTGAAGAGGGATAATTTCATTTTGCGCAGTTTTCAACGCTGCAAGATAACCAATTTTGTACTTTTGACGGACGATCATAATGCCACGGCAGCGATGAACCCCGACTTCAACACAATACTTTTTGCATTCATGCTCACCCTCTTCGCCGGTCTTTCAACCGGCGTGGGCAGCACCATTGCGTTCTTTGCAAAAAGGACGAACACCAAATTCCTTACAGTCAGCCTTGGCTTCTCCGCAGGAGTTATGATATATGTTGCCTTCGTTGAGATTTTTGTCAAGGGGCGGGAGATTCTCACTGAAGCAATGGGGATGCGTCAGGGGTGGTGGTTGGCAGTAATGGCATTCTTCGGAGGCATTGTTCTGATTGGCGTCATTGACAAGCTGATTCCGGCACAGGAGAACCCGCATGAGTTCAAGAAAATCGAAGGAGGCGAGGAGGAGCAGAGAAGCGGAAAACTCATGCGCATGGGAGCAATGACAGCACTGGCCATAGGGATACATAACTTCCCGGAAGGCCTCGCAACATTTACTGCCGCGCTGTCAGACCCCCAGATCGGTATAGCAATTGCCGTGGCAGTGGCAATTCACAACATACCCGAAGGAATTGCCGTGTCAGTACCGATATTCTATGCCACAGGCAGTAAAAGGAAAGCGTTCAGACTCTCCTTTTTGAGCGGAATTGCTGAACCGGTGGGAGCCCTCGCCGGATACCTGATACTGCTTCCTGTAATGAGTGATACCCTGATGGGTGTACTGTTCGCCTTTGTGGCTGGTATAATGGTTTTTATCTCTCTCGATGAATTGTTGCCGGCAGCCGAAAAGTACGGTGAACATCACCTGTCAATTTACGGACTGGTGTCTGGAATGGCCCTGATGGCACTCAGTTTGTTGCTTTTCAAATAAACAAAACCTCGCTGATTCTGTTGGATAAATATATATTTGCACTTCTTTAAACAAACTAAATTCATATTATGATGAAAAGAACACTGACTGTCATCCTGGTACTGGCAGCCCTGACAATCGGCACCAGTGCCCAGAGTTACAAATCAGCAATCGGACTCAGGGGTGGTGATCCTTCGGGAGTCACCTTCAAGACTTTCATTAACAGCACAAATGCAATTGAACTGATTGCCGGAACCGGATACTGGGGTCACAACTTCGCTATCACCGGTTTCTACCAGTGGCAGAGACCTACCGACTGGACTCCCAACCTCGACTGGTTTATTGGCCCCGGTGCACATATCGGGTTCTGGAATGACTACTGGAGAGATGAATACAGTACCGGCATCCTCCTCGGCGTAGACGGCATCATTGGCCTGGAATACACCCTTGATGACATACCCCTTAACTTCGCTGTCGGAGCAGGCCCCTCCTTCCAGCTTACAAGCGGCCCGGGATGGTATTACTGGAACGGCGGATTCGCTGTAAGGTATATCTTCTAGAGATGACCTGCAGCCACGTTCCCGAATGGTAAATTGAGAACTATCATTTTTTTGCAAAATATTTTGCACTTTTAAAAAAAGATGCCATCTTTGCATCCGCTTTTTTAAGTTCTTTAAGGTCCATTCGTCTAGTGGTTAGGACGTCAGGTTTTCATCCTGGTAACAGGGGTTCGATTCCCCTATGGACTACGAAAATTACATTAAACAGACAGTATGGCTAACCATAAGTCGGCTCTCAAAGCCGCAAGACAGGCAGAGGCAAGGAAGGAAGACAACAAGTACTACGCCCGCACTATGCGTAATTCACTGAAGAAGATGCGCAAGACCACCGAGAAGGCGGAGGCTGAAAAGATGCTCCCCGAGCTCAGCGCTATGCTTGACAAGCTTGCAAAGAAGAATGTCATCCACAAGAACAAGGCTTCCAACCTCAAGTCGTCTATCACGAAACACGCTCAGAGCCTGAAATAGGGTTCTACTCCAGATATTTTCACAGCCGTTGCTTCACAGTAACGGCTGTTTTTTTTATATTGCAGCGGGATAATACGTTTTGCTGCATGTCAATGAAAATCACAGACTGGGCTGTCGAAGACAGGCCCCGTGAACGGCTCTGGAACAAGGGCCCCTCAAGCCTCAGCGATGCTGAGCTGTTAGCCATTCTCATCGGATCAGGTACCCGGAACAATTCCGCACTTGACCTGGCACGCGAACTGCTGGCCCTGGCCGGCAACTCACTCGGTCAGCTGGGCAGACTCAGCGCCGGCGAGATACGAAAGATAAAGGGTATGGGAGAAGCCAAGGCTGTCACCATTGCAGCTGCCCTCGAACTTGGCCGGCGCCGCAAGATGGCCGAAGCCTCTGAAAACCCCCAGATACGATCTTCAGCCGATGTTTTCAGCATCATCAGCCCGCTGATGGAAGACCTCTCCCACGAAGAGTTCTGGATTCTCTTCCTCAACAGGGCAAACCGGGTCACCGGAAGAATGAAGATCAGCCAGGGTGGTGTCAGCGGTACGGTAACCGACGTCAGAATTGTCATGAAAAAAGCAATTGAGACCCTTGCATCAGGACTGGTCATCTGTCATAACCACCCTTCGGGAAACACCAGTCCAAGCGACTCTGACATACGGATAACGCAGAAGATAAAGGAGGCCGGTGCCCTGATGGATATACAGCTGCTTGATCACCTGATAGTTGCAGGGAAAGATTATTACAGCTTCGCCGATAACGGCGCACTCTAAAGCTGCCGTGCCGCAAGCCTGACATCTGAATTATCATCGCAAAATTGAAGCATTTCGGCCACGGTAAGTCCTGTGACCGGATGAATAACCTCCGGTGCAACCTCCAGGAGCGGCTCCAGCACAAACCTCCTCGAATGAAGCTTCGGATGAGGAACCTCCAGACCCGGCATTGAAATGACACGGTCATCCCAGAATAAAATATCAAGGTCTATCACCCGTGATTCATACTTCCCGCCACCGCTCTTTTTGCGTCCCATACGCCCCTCTATTGACCTGAAGAGCTGTATGAACCGCTTCGGCTCCAGGGTTGTTTGCAGGACAATAACCATGTTCAGAAACTGTTCATCGGCATCAAAACCCCATGGCTCAGTCTCCCAGACTGACGAGACAGCGGTGATCTCCCCTGCCTCCTCCCTGATAAACTCCATGGCCCGCTCAAGGGCAGAAAACCTGTCTCCCAGGTTGCTGCCCATGCCTGTAATGACTTTCGATGAGGCCGGTAATTTCATAACAGGTGTTTTAGATCCCTAAAGATGCCTGTTTTTTTTATAATTTGGCCTGATAAATCAACAACACAAAGATGAAAACCTTTCTTAAGATGGTCCTGGCTGTGATAGCCGGACTGATACTCACCAGTCTCCTGTTTTTTGTGGTCATGCTCTCAGTATTTTCAGGCATGGCGGCAGCAGGAAAGAAACAGGTAGACATACCTGAAAAAACAGTGCTGGTAATGAAGACCGGCGCAATGATACCTGACCGCTCCCGGAGCAATCCGCTGACAATGTTTGACCCCCTCACAATGTCACTTACCCAGACACCCGGCCTGAACGAGATACTGAAAAACCTGAAAAAGGCAGCGGAAGACGAAAATGTGAGCGGGATTCTGATCGAAAACGGAACCATGCCGTCCGGCTGGGCCACTGCCGACGAGATCCGCACCGCCCTGCTGGAATTCAAAAAGAGCGGTAAATTCATATACTCCTACTCTGACTATATGCTGATGCAGGAGAGTTACTTCATTTCCACTTCAGCTGATGCCATATGGATCAGCCCCGCCTCAATGTTCGACTTCAAGGGGCTGGCAGCAGAAGTAACCTTCTACAGGGAAGCCCTCGAGAAAATGGGCGTGGAGGTGCAGGTGATAAGGCATGGAAAGTTCAAGGGGGCAGTGGAACCTTATATGCTCGACAAACTGAGTGATGAAAACCGTTTGCAAATATCTGAATATGTAGGATCTATATGGGAGCATGTGGTCAGTGTGATTTCCGAGTCACGCCGAATTCCAGCCGTCAGGGTGATGAGCCTGGCCGATTCGCTGGCGGGTTATGATCCGGTACTGATGACCACCGCCGGAATGATTGACGGAACACTCTACCGTGACCAGCTTGATGACACCATCAGGGCTGCCGTCGGGATTGAAAAGGATAAGAAGATCAGCTATGTTTCAATGTCAAGGTATTCCAACGTCACGGTTAAACATACCACAACTGTCGGGAAAGGCAAGATAGCGGTCCTCTTCGCCGAAGGGAGCATTGTCATGGGTGAGGGTGATGACACAAACATCGGTGGAAACAGGTATGCAGAAGAGCTGCGGAAGCTACGGCTCGACTCAACCGTTAAGGCTGTTGTCTTCAGGGTCAACTCGCGGGGGGGCAACGCCATTGCGTCTGACCTGATCTGGCGCGAGGTTGAACTTACGAACCAGGTCAAGCCGGTGGTGGTATCAATGGGCAATTATGCAGCCAGCGGAGGCTATTACAT
>SBFZ01000113.1 GCA_006227095.1 Bacteroidota bacterium
CTTACCAGGGTTCTGAAAATGGCAAAGGTCATCCTCTTCTTCATTATCAAAGGGAAGAAATTCAGGGAGTGGACAACTGTAACAGGTGAAGCCTTTGCCAACCGCTTCCGTGATCCGCTGCTGAAGGAAGCATTCAGGGAAATATGGATTCCTGAATTTTCCATGCTCTTCATGCTTTTCACCTTCGCCTACCTGCATCAGCGTAATGCCGGTTACCCCATAGGAGGCTCGATGCCTATGTCAGAGGCACTTGAGCAGCGGTACAGGGAGCTGGGCGGCGGGTTACACTACAGCTCGAAAGTTGCCAGGATACTGACGAATGACGGCAGGGCAACAGGCATAAGGCTTGTTGATGGCACAGAAGTATTTGCAGAAAGAGTGATATCGGCAGCTGACGGCCATGCCACCCTGTTTGACATGCTCGACGGAAAATATCTTGACCCTGCCACACGGCTGCCCTATGAAAAGTGGCCCCTTTTCCATTCGCTGCTGTTCATCTCCCTCGGTGTGAACCGTAAATTCGATGAGCTGCCCCTGTCAGTGTCAGGCATGACATTTCCCCTCAGGGAGCCGGTGATGCTTGCAGATAAGGAACGCGCCAGGCTGCCGGTCCATATTTACAACCAGGACCCTACCATGGCACCCGAAGGAAAAACAGCAATCACAATCATGCTTGAATCAGATTATGATTACTGGAAAAAGCTGGCAGAAGACCGGACAATCTACCTGAGGAAAAAGGAGGAGGTGGTCAGCCTGGTAATCAGCCTGCTGGAACAGAGGTTCCCGGGAATTGCCTCACAGGTTGAAGTAACTGATGTGGCCACACCGCTTACATTCGAACGGTACACCGGCAACTGGAAGGGATCCTTTGAAGGTTGGCTCATTACTCCTGAAAATGCCTACACGATGACGAAACCGATGCCCCAGACAGTTCCGGGACTGAAAAACTTCTACATGTGCGGGCAATGGGTTGAACCGGGAGGCGGACTGCCCACCTCAGTCATGTCAGCACGCCGCCTGATGAAGAAGATCTGCCGTGAAGACAGCAAGCGATTTGCCCGACAGTAAACTGCTATTTTTGCTACATCGGGACTGAAGGGAAACCGATTATATTTTTTAGCTGGTCAGTCTATACCTCAAGATTGCTCATCTCTCTGGTTAAACTGTAGTTGTACTCCGGATATTCATAGATAGGCACCCTCGGTTCAGTCTGTCCTATGCTGTATCCGAAAAGTCCTTCGTATTGAGAAATATCTTCTCCCATCTCCTCCAGCTGCCGAAGGTATTCGTGAATCGACTTTGATTCAATAATTATCATTTTGCCCATTTTGTTGATTATGGGGCTGTGAGACCGGGTTATGTCATGGTCGAACTGAAGTATCCTCCTGCCATACCTTGTTATGCCAACCACCCGGAAAGTAAGGCTCTTGCCCACCCCCGGCAGGTTAAGGACGTTGCGGTCAGTTCCCAGGAACGGAAGGTCAGCGGAGCGGCGGAGGGCATCGATCTTCTCAGAAATGGCTTCGGCATTCTCAGAGAACTGGCGTACAGTCTCCCAGTGAACCTGTTCAATCTTCCCGATTATCTTTTCCTCAAGCTGTTCCTGCACAACCCGTGCATTTGGTGCAAAATTGAAGTTGTTTTCCATGTATCCTTTTACGGTGAAGGTATAGTAAGGTAATATGCCTGTATCATTCAACACCTTTCTGAGCTTGGCAGTATGTCCCCTTCGCGAGGCGGCCGTGGTGAATACCAGCTGGTTCGTGATCAGCCATCCGGCACCTGTGAGCCTGCGGGCAGCGAGGGTTGATTCAGGCGTGACCTCCATGGGTGACTCCACGTGTGTCTGAATGAGAAACTGCGAAATCCCTGTCTCGCTGGCCCTCTCCCTGAAATCACCCAGTATTTTCACCAGTTCGGGGGTTATCCTCTGGGGCAGGTAAGTCAGCATCCGGGTGCCGAGTCTTACCCTCTGTATCTCTGCATGCTTTTCACCGTCAGGCCTCTGCCTGTTCTTTTCACGCTTGCTGCGGGCCATCTCCAATACAGCATCAAGCAGTTCCTTAAGGCTCCTGTCAGAGCTCATAAGGGCATCACCGCCGGTGATGAGTATATCCCTCAGCTGAGTGTCATCCTCGAAGTATTTCAGAAGCTTGCGCTGTTTCTCAGGCCAGCTTTCGGCAGGCTTGAGCTTCTCGAGGTCAAAATTGAGGTGACCACTCTGGAAGTCATACATACGCTGGCAGGGAGAACAGAGTCCTCCACAGGCCCTTCCCATGGTGTCAGGAATGAGTATTGCCACTTCCGGGTATCGTCTGTGAATATTGTTATGTGAAGGAAGGAGCCATCCTGCAGCATTGGGTTCGCCGGGCACCACCTTATCCTCCTTTTCCCATGCAACGATGTGTCCGAACTCGTCAACGAGCTGACGGCTGTAGACAATGTAATGCCTGATGGCAAGATCGGCCCCTATGGCAAAATAGGGTACACGTACATGAAGCAGCGACAGATAGTAAGGATTGACGAAAAAGGGTATCCCTGCCTTCTCTGCATCGTACAGTATCTTCATTGTATCTGGGTCAAGCGAGTGGCCCAGCATCTCATTGAGAAGGTCAGGGGAGCGCACGGCAAAATGAAGATGAAACCGGTAATTATCCCACCACTCATTCATCATCCTTTGTTTTTCCTCCTTAGAAGTACCATCAGGAAATGAATATTTCTCATCCCTGATCTCACCGGAATCGATCTTTTCAATCAGCAGACTGATGATCCTCTCCCTGTTCTCCCTGCGCAGTTCAATTATCCTGGGATCAACTCCCGAAGGGTAATTATCCATCCATTTCTCAACCGTATCCCTGTCAGGGACAACCTGCATGCTCTCACCCCTGAGCTGCCTGAAAAGCTGAATCATGTCAATGAAAAACTCCGGCTTGGCGCCGCCGGTCCCTTTTATAACAGCCAGCCAGATAAACCTTATGGGGTTGCTTACTGCTATCTCACCGCGAAGATTGGGATCAGGATATTCTATTCCGGCATGCTCTATATAGTCAAGGATCCTGATGATGGCATAGTCATTCCATGAAAGCTTCTCAAAGTTCTCACGCCTGGTGACCCTGTCAGTCTGAAAGCGGAAGGCATCCTTGCGGCTGCTGTATTCAGAGTGTATCCAGTTCCTTACTCCTATCTGTGCTTCAATCTCATTCTTCGATTCACGCATTATCGTTTCCAGCATCGGGTTCTCCCTGAGAAGCACCCGCAGCAAACGGTGTGAACGAACACTTATGGCAATCCTGTCAAGTTTCTCATTTTCTGTCATTACTGTGATTTTTATGAGACAATACCCTACAAGATAAACATAATGTTATAAAACATAAAATCCAGGTTAGGTAAAAAGTGTCAAAAATTATATTTTGCCTGTTTACACAATCCAATAACCCAAAACCCAAAAAGACTGATTGTCATGAAGAACATCTGCAGAATCAACCAGGCTATCAAGGTCTTGCTAATCATTTTATTATCTGTCGGTTGCAAAAAGAATAAAGAGAGTCTGCCGGCTGTGGTGACAGGCATGGTCACCAATATTACCCGCACAACGGCATCTGTCAGCGGAGAGGTTACCGACAACGGCGGACTTGATGTAACCTCGAGAGGATTTTGCTGGGGAACAGCAGTGAACCCGACAACCTCCGGAAGCAAGACCACAACGGGATCCGGAACGGGGACTTTCAGTGAAATACTCGACGGATTGTCCCCTTCAACCACATACTATGTAAGGGCATACGCAATAAACGAACTCGGCACGGCATACGGTGATCAGCAGTCATTTACCACGGGAGAGATTGTAAAGGCCACACTGACCACAAAAACCCCTTCCGGTGTTAACTCCTATGATGCTCTTTCAGGAGGGAATATAACAGATGACGGTGGTGGCAGCATAACCATGAGAGGTATTTGCTGGAACAAGACGGGATCTCCGACAACGAGTGACAGTAAAACAGAAAACGGAACAGGAACAGGTGAGTTTGACAGTGCAATTACCGGCCTTGATGCGCAGACAACCTATTATGCCAGGGCCTATGCGGTGAATGTTGCGGGCACAGCTTACGGAAATGAGGTAACATTTACTACCGATGCCCTCACTGTAACGGATATAGACGGAAATGTATATGCAGCATTGAAGCTAGGCACCCAGATCTGGATGGCAGAGAATCTTGCAACCACCAGGCTGAATGACGGCACCAAGCTTACCGCTGAAAATGATATTCCGCTGGTTAGCTCTGATGCGGGATGGGCTGCACTGACCACCCCTGGCTATTGTTGGTATAACAATGACAAGGAGGGAACGGAATCATACGGCCCTCTCTATAACTGGTATGCCGTCAACTCAGGGAAACTCTGTCCTGTCGGCTGGCATGTTCCTGACAGAACCGAATGGATAGACCTGGTTCATTATCTCATTCTGAACGGATTCAATTATGATGGAGACACCGGCACACCAACAAGTGAAAACAGGCTGGCAAAGGCAATTGCCGCACCCCAGGGATGGACTGTATCGAATAATACAGGTGCTGTGGGAAATAATGATTTTCCTGAAAAGATAAACATCACAGGCTTTTCAGCCAGGCCGGCAGGATACAGGAGATATGACGGGGCCTTTCTTGACCGGGGTGACATGGCCTACTGGTGGTCCTCCTCTGCTGCTACCGATGAGACAGCACACTATTACAATATCTACTACAACACTGATGGCATCTACTACTCCTACTGGTTGAGGAACAACGGTTACTCAGTCAGGTGCGTAAAGGATTAGTTCTGACCGTAGAAACATTGATAATAACCGGATAATTGCCGGTTTTAGCACTGCGGTCACATCCTTATCGGTGATGA
>SBFZ01000045.1 GCA_006227095.1 Bacteroidota bacterium
ATCAGTGCATATGGAAGCGAAATCAACAGGACTCCGAACCTTGACAGGATTGCAGACAAGGGGATCATCTTCCGCAACAGCTTCGTCTGCAATTCAATCTGTGCTCCCAGCAGGGCGGCGCTCCTGACCGGGAAGCACAGCCATGCCAACGGCCACATTGACAACAGGGTCAGGTTTGACAGTTCCCAGGTGACCTTCCCGAAACTGCTTCAGCAGGCCGGATACCAGACGGCTGTCATCGGCAAATGGCACCTTAAGAGTGAACCCACCGGATTTGACTACTGGAGTATACTGCCGGGACAGGGGAGCTACTATAATCCTGACTTTATTGAGAAGGGCCGCACCTACCGGCAGACAGGCTATGCCACCACCATAATTACCGACAAGGCCATAGACTGGTTGCAGCAGAGAGACACTGCCAGGCCATTCTGCCTGCTTGTACACCATAAGGCCCCTCATCGCAACTGGATGCCTGATACAATTGACTTCGGACTGTTTGACGGTGCTGACTTCCCGGTTCCGCCCAATTACTTTGACAACTATGACGGGAGGCAGGCCGCAGCCCTCCAGGAGATGAGCGTCATCAAAGACATGCGTCTCTCATCTGATCTCAAGATAACAGGTGCTGACGGAGACTCTCTTTCACAACCGGAAAAGGACTACCTCTGGTATCTCGACCACCGGATGACCCCTGAACAGAAAAAGGCCTGGCTTAGGGAGTATGACAGCATCAGCAAGGCCTTCCTCGCCAGCAGGCCTGAAGGTGATTCACTGGCGATTTATAAACTGAACAGGTATCTGACAGATTACCTCCGTACAATCGAGTCAGTTGACCGCAATACAGGCCGGCTGCTTGATTACCTGGAGTCATCCGGACTGATGAAGAATACCCTCGTTGTCTATACCTCAGACCAGGGCTTCTACCTGGGTGAACACGGATGGTTTGACAAGCGCTTCATGTACGAGGAATCATTCCGTACTCCCCTTATGATGAGGCTTCCTGAACCGCTCGCTGCTCACGGTGACATAACTGAAATGGTCCAGAACATTGACTTTGCCCCTACATTCCTTGAGCTTGCCGGCGTAAAACCCCCTGATGATATGCAGGGCATCTCGCTCGTCCCCCTCCTGACCGGCAGGAAACCTGGTCACTGGCGTGATGCACTATATTACCATTATTATGAATACCCCGCGGAGCATGCGGTACGCAGACACTACGGCATCCGCACTGAGCGGTATAAGCTGATTCACTTCTACAATGACATCGATACATGGGAACTATATGATCTTCAGTCTGATCCGCATGAGATGAACAACCTGATTGATGATCCTGCCTATGACCGGATAGAGAAGCACCTGAGGAAGAGGCTTGCCGGTCTCAGGAAAGAATACAATGTTCCGGATGAACAAAACTAAACAGAAAAGCATGTCAGAAAAATCACTGAGGAGAAGAGAGTTCATCAGGAGAGGGGCTGTGGCCGGCGCCGCACTGACGATTGTACCGAGACATGTGCTTGGTGGCAACGGTTACCTGGCTCCAAGCGACCAGCTGACCAAGGGAATAGTGGGTGTTGGCGGAATGGGACTCGGACATTTCAACTATGAGAACACCCGGCTCCTTGCCGTATGTGATGTTGATGATTCACACCTCCGGAGAGCCCTGGAGAAGGCCGGCCCGGGTGTATCGGGCTACCGTGACTTCCGTGAGCTGATATCCAGGCCTGACATTGACATTGTCCATATAGCCACACCTCCCCACTGGCATGGCATTATTGCCAGGATGGCCGCTGAGGCGGGAAAGGACATATGGTGCGAGAAACCGATGACACGTACCATCGGGGAAGGCAAGAGACTGGTGGAGGCTGTGAAGGCCAACGGCCGGATGTTCAGGCTTAATACATGGTTCCGCTTCACAGGTCAGTTCTACGGACTGGGTACCACGGTGCGGCCTCTGAAGAAGATAGTCAGCAGCGGAATACTGGGTTGGCCGCTGAAAGTCACTATCAGCGGCATAACCGGATATGACTGGAAATTCTACTGGAGCGGCAGGACTGACCTTCTTCCTGAACCTGTCCCGCAGGAGCTCGATTATGACATGTGGCTCGGACCGGCACCCTTCAAACCCTACAACAGGCTAAGGGTTCATGAGAACTTCCGCGGATACTGGGACTATGACGGAGGGGGACTGGGTGATATGGGGCAGCATTACATTGACCCCGTCCAGTACCTCCTTGACAAGGATGACACCAGTCCGGTTTCCGTTGAGGTAGACGCCCCGCAGCAGCATTATGATGCAGTTGGCTCGTGGCGCAGGATTACCTATACATATGAAGACGGCTGCCGGATAATTCTTGACGGAGAGAACCGCGACAGGGATGCTGCCTATATTGAAGGTCCGAACGGGAAAATCTTCAAGGGATTCGTCTCTGACATCCCCGACCTTCAGAAACTTCTGAGTGAACTCCCTGATCCTGAACCCCAGGTGACAGTTTTCTCGGAATCGGTGAAAACCAGGAGGCCATTTGCCCTGAACGAGGAAAACGGCCACCGGTCGTGCACAATAGTCAATATGGGGGTGGTGGCGCTCCGCCTGGGCAGGAACCTGAGATTCGATCCTGTCAGGCAGCAGTTCATTGACGATGATGCAGCAAATGCGCTTATTGACCAGCCGATGAGAGGCGGGTGGCATATGTAAAACAGAACATTAGGCATATCATGAACAGAATCAGAATTCTTTTGACTGTCACGGCCCTGCTGCTTTCCGGTGCAGCCCTTAATGCCCAGGATGTGAGAACCCTGGAGACAAAGGTGGCCGACCTGCTGGCAAGGATGCCGGCTGACAACCTTGAGCTTGCCTCCCGCCTGATGGAGGAAATGTATGCACTGGGTGATGAAGGAAGGGCAATGATCTGCAGGCAGGTACTGCCACAGGGTACCGGAGATGACCTTAGGGCAAGGTATGCGGTATCTTCTCTCACAGCCCATCTTTCTTCTGACAGCGATGATACCAGGAAACGTATATGGGAGGAACAGTGCATTGAATATATGAAGAATGCACCTGACGGGGAGGTGAGGTCATTTTTCATGAGGCAGCTGAACCTCATTGGCTCAGACAAGGCCGTGGAGGCACTTTCAGGCTATGTCACCTCTGCCGGAATCTGTGATGACGCCGTCATTGTGCTTCAGTCAGTCGGCAGCAAGGCTGCAGCAGAACTCCTGCAATCTGCCCTGCAAAGCAGTGTGTGTCCTTGTGCAGCACAGGCAATGGTGGCTCTTGCGGAGACAATACCGGGTAATTCCGTTGACATCTTCATGCAATGGTATAACAGTGGTTCGGTTGCTGAAAAAGCAGCAGCTCTCTATGCTGTTGCCTCAACCGGACTGCCTGAAGCCGCAGCCATTCTTACAGGCGCTGCCACTTCAGTATCATACCGCTGGGACCCGACCGGGGCTGTAAGGGCTCTCCTGGCATATGCAAGGAAAATTGGCCTTGCGGGTGATGTGAAGAATATGGAGAAGATCACCAGGCAGGTGACAGAGGCGAGCATGACACCTGAAGCCTCCGGTCAGAGACTGGCAGCGATGAGCATTATCACTGAAGTGAAGGGGAGCGACGCCCTGGGGCTGCTTCTGGAGGCAGCCAGTGACCCTGATGTGGCTGTAAGGGGCGGTGCACTCAGGCTTGCATCCGCAATCCCCGGCAGCGAGGCAACCAGGAAGTGGATCAAAAGATATTCAAAGGTCTCTGAAGCCGCAAAGCAGGATATTCTGTTCATGCTGGGTGAAAGGGGAGATGCACTGGCGATACCCCTGATGATGAAGGCACTTGACGATCCCTCACAGGAGATTTCGTCAGCTGCCGTTTCTGCCATTGCCCGCCTTCAGGGCCCGGCAGCGGTTGACCCTCTTATCTCATGGATCATGAAGCATGAAAGCGAAGCAGGACACCGTGCTGCCGCCACCGCCCTGACTACAATCCTTGACAGCACAGGGATGCAGAAGATCGCTGCCGCACTGCCCGGATCTGGGGGACTCGCCACTGTCACCTTCCTCAGGCTCCTGGCCTGGTCAGGCGATAAAAGCTTCTTCCCGGCAGTATTCCCCTATACATCATCATCAGACATGGGTGTCAGGGCCACGGCTGTTGCATCGCTGGCACCGCTGGCATCTTATGATGACCAGCCCCGGATTATCAGTCTCCTTGGCACAACCGGGGAGAAGGCTGAGGTGGCTGAGCTGCAGCGCGCCCTCCTGGCAGCAGCCATGAGCAATGATGACCCATCGGAATGGTCAGCAATCATCCTGGAAGCAATGGCAAAGAGCCGTGACAGGCTGAAGCTGATTCCCCTGCTGGCCACCACGGGAGGCGATGAAGCACTTAAGATGGTTGCTGCTGAATTTGAAAACGGCGATGCCATGACACGGGATGTCTGCTTTGATGTCCTCACACACTGGAAAGATATCTCATCGGCCAGAGTGTTACGTGAAATAACCGCATCAGGAAACAAGACCTTTGGCATGCCGGCATTTGACGCATACATGAGAATGGTCTCTGCTTCCGGTCTGACCCCCGAACGGAAGCTGCTGATGATAAAGGATATGGCTCCCTATGCTGCGCCCCCTGATGCCAGGGCAGGAATGATTGCCCTAGCCGGCTCACTGGGTATACGCCAGGCAGAGTTATTCATTGCCCCTTACCTCTCCGACCCTGCTGATGAGGTCAGGCAGGAGGCAAAGGATGCAATTGAATCACTCAGAATGCCGGAAGATGAGGTTTTCGTGCCCATGTTCAATGGCAAAGACCTCAACGGATGGCAGGGGCTGGTGGGAAATCCGGTCACCAGGGCCTCGATGAAGC
>SBFZ01000118.1 GCA_006227095.1 Bacteroidota bacterium
AATCTTTCCCCAGTATTCATATTCCCGGATATGACCCGGGTCAGTGCTGTACATGCGCGGGAAGATGGTCATGAACCTGCTGTCATACCTGTAATCTGTCTGATAGTAGGGAACATACCTGCCATCCTTCTTGTTGTAGCCGCCGATCTTCTTTTCGATACCTGTTACCGGTGCTGAATAATAATGACCATAGAGGAAAGGGGCCCGAGGATACTGTGACCTGTTTATGTAATAGATGAATGAGAACACATCTGACGGGTCATTCTGATTCATGGGCGGATGGGCATTGGCCCTGATGATTATCAGTGCAAACGATGAATATCCCAGCATCAGTACAGCTATTACCGTCATCACGAAATTGAGTATCTTCTTCCCTTTTCTGAGTGAGTACCATATTCCCCCGATGATCAGACCGGTGAGCACAAAAAGATAGATATAGAGGCCTGTATTATAGGGAAGGCTCAGGGTGTTAACGAAAAAGAGTTCAAACCACCCTGCCACCTTTGCCACACCGGGAACAAATATAAAATTCAGGATTCCGAGAATAATAAACCCTGAAAGAAGTGCATAGATGACTCCCTTTGTGGTTGGACTGTGTTTTCTGAAGTACCATAGCAGGACAATCACCGGGAGGGCCAGAAGGTTAAGAAGGTGTACCCCTATTGAAAGGCCCATGAGGTAGGCTATCAGTATGATCCAACGTCCTGAATGAGGGTCATCGGCTTCATCATACCATCTGAGCATTGCCCATACCACGGCAGCGGTGAAAAGCGAACTGGTACCATATACCTCTCCCTCCACCGCGGAGAACCAGAATGTGTCAGAAAATGCATAGGCGAGGGCACCGGCAGCACCTGAAGCAAGTATCGCAAAAGCCTTTCCTCCCGTGACGGTCAGGTCGTCGCCCGTTGCCATCCTGATGAGCCTTGTAATGCTCCAGAAGAGGAAGAGAATTGTAAAGGCACTGGCAAATGCTGAAAGGATATTGACCATCATTGCCACCTTTGAGGTATCACCCCCGGCAAAAAGGGTGAAAAACCTTCCAAGGAGCAGGAAGAAGGGAGCTCCGGGGGGGTGCCCCACCTCGAGCCTGTAGGAACAGAGGATGAATTCCCCGCAGTCCCAGAAGCTGACGGTAGGTTCAATTGTAAGAAGATAGACAACGAGTGAAACGGCAAAGACTGCCCATCCGGTTAAATTGTTCCACAGCCTGAATTCATTTTTCATTTCTTCTCTTTTTCGTTTTTGATGATGAAGCGCCAGGGTTTGCTTATCCATGGTTCGCCTGCATAGCCTATACCCACCCTGGGCCCTGCAACAAGTTCCGGGCGGTATCCTGTCTCTTCAATCCATATCCTGCCTGATACAACCAGGTCCTCACGGTTGAATGAACCATCTATGCCAAGGCCCCTTGTCACCCTGCCCGGTCCCGGGTAATGCGACACACCCCTTATGAGCACAGCCTGGGGGTAGTCAGCAGGACCGGTCACCACATTCAGCATCCAGTGCATCCCGTAGACAAAATAAATATAGAGATGGCCTCCTTCCATATACATAGGTTCAGTCCTGGGTGTTCTTCCCCTGCTGGCATGACATGCCCTGTCCCCGTCACCGAGGTATGCCTCTGTCTCAGTAATCATGTAACGCCCGGCATTTCCCCCGGTTTCTGTCACCAGGTCCATCCCGGGCAACAACCCTGCTATGGTCACTGCATCGGCAAGAAAGAAATCCCGGTCAACCCTTCCCATCAGCAGTGCTCAATATAGTGTTTTATCCGGTAACTCCTCCCACTGCTTCAGCACGCTGTCACCCTCCTCTTTCAGTCCGCGTACCATCACTACGCTTCTGGCGCTGTTGTCAAGGCCCAATTCCTCATAAATATGGTTGTCACTGAAGCCTGCCTCTGCTGCACGGAATCTGTCCGATGCATAGACAATACGCCTGATGCCGGCCCAGTATATTGCCCCCAGGCACATCGGGCAAGGCTCACAGGATGCATAAATGGTACATTCGCCAAGATCATGGGTTCCCAGTCTCTCTGCTGCCATTCTTATGGCCATTACCTCGGCATGGGCAGTAGGGTCATGTCCCGGGACCACCCTGTTTCCCGCACGGGCAATCACGGTCCCGTCACTGACTACAACAGCCCCGAAGGGTCCGCCGCCATCTTTCATATTTTCACCGGCAGTCCCGATTGCCAGTTTCAGGAACCGGCGGTCCTCACTGTTGAGATTCATCCCTGTCACAGTTAACAATTATACCGGGTGTAAAAATAAGAAAAGTATGCCGCCCCGGTAACAGAACGGATTGTATCGAAATTAAAAGTACAACATATTGCTCGGAATAAAAATATGTTGTATTTTTGCAGACCCCAAAAAAGGGGTTTTTATTTTAAAAAATCATTAATTAACAAAACCTTAGTACAAAGTGAACACCTTAAGCTACAAGACAGTTTCAGCCAACAAGGCTACTGTTGAGAAAGAGTGGGTACTTGTAGATGCGGAGGGTCAGACACTCGGGCGTCTGGCATCTGTTGTTGCCCTGATGCTGAGGGGGAAGCACAAGACAAGCTTCACACCTCATGTTGACTGTGGTGATAACGTCATTGTTATCAATGCAGAGAAAGTTGCGCTGACGGGAGCAAAGATGACTGACAAGGAGTACATCAGGCATACGGGTTATCCCGGAGGCCAGAGGATCGTCAAGGCTGACGAGCTGATGAAGAAGCATCCTACACGGATGATTGAATATGCCGTGAAGGGTATGCTTCCGAAAAACAGGCTCGGCCACGCCATCTTCAGGAACCTTTACGTGTATGAAGGCCCTGCACACAAGCATGAGGCCCAGCAACCCAAACTAATCGATTTAAAAACCATTAAGTAAGAAACATGGAAGTTATCAACGCTATCGGAAGAAGGAAAGCGGCTGTTGCAAGGGTTTACCTCAGCGACGGTAAGGGACAGATCACGATCAATGACAGGGAGTACAAGCAGTATTTCCCGAATGAGATCCTGCAGTATGTCGTCCTCCAGCCCCTTAACCTTCTCAATGTTGCCGACAAATATGACATCACAGTCACCCTTGACGGCGGTGGATTCAAAGGTCAGGCAGAGGCGGTGCGTCTTGCGATTTCCAGGGCTCTGATCAAGGTTGATCCGGAGTTCAAGCCGAAACTGAAGGCTGAAGGTTTCACCACGCGTGATCCGCGCGAGGTTGAAAGAAAGAAGCCCGGCAGGCCCAAGGCACGCAAGAGATTCCAGTTCAGTAAGCGTTAGGAGTTCAACAGCAATTTATATAGATGCAGGTTTAGTATCTAAATTGCATTGACTTCCCGCAAGGAACTACTCTGCAATTGACTTCACAGAACGTAAACTTAACAACACAATCAAAATGTCAAGAACCAATTTCAAAGAATTACTGGATGCCGGTGTACACTTCGGGCACCTTAAAAGAAAATGGAACCCGGCAATGGCTCCCTATATTTTCATGGAGCGCAACGGCATTCACATCATTGACCTTGAAAAAACCGTTATCAAGATAGACGAGGCCGCATCAGCAGTGAAGCAGATAGCCAAGTCAGGCCGCAAGGTTCTGTTCGTGGCTACCAAGAAGCAGGCAAAGGATATCGTGGCTGAAAAGGTCGGAGCGGTAAATATGCCCTACGTTACAGAAAGATGGCCGGGCGGAATGCTCACCAACTTCCCCACCATCCGCAAGGCTGTCAAGAAAATGGGCTCCATAGACAAAATGGCGACAGACGGCACCTTTGACAACCTCTCAAAGAGGGAAAAGCTGCAGATCACCCGCCAGAGAGCCAAACTTGAAAAGAACCTCGGTTCAATCGCAGACATGACCCGCCAGCCTTCAGCGCTGTTCGTGGTTGACGTCGCCAAGGAGCATATCGCAGTCCATGAGGCAAAAAGACTCGGGATTCCCGTGTTTGCCATGGTTGATACCAACTCTGACCCGTCAGATATCGACTTCGTGATACCTGCAAATGATGATGCTGCCAAGTCAATATCACTTGTCGTTGACATCATGTGCCAGGCTATCGCCGAAGGTCTCAATGAGCGCAAGGCAGAAAAGGATAAGGACAGCGCCCAGGCTGACAGGGAAGAGATGCCCGAAGGCTCACGCAAGGGCAAATTCAGGGCTGCCGACTATGAAGAGGAGAAACCCGTGATGAAGGGCGACGACTCAGTTGAGGATGAGGCTGTAAAAGCTGCAGACGAAGCAGAAGAGACCACCGAAGAGGAAGAATAGTCAAATCAACCATTAAATCAGAAACAATACTATGTCAAATATTAGTGCTGCCGATGTCGCCAAACTGAGAAGGATGACCGGCGCCGGCATGATGGACTGCAAAAAAGCCCTTGAAGAGGCTGCAGGCGATTTTGAAAAAGCCCAGGAACTGATTCGCAAGAGAGGCCAGGCAATAGCAAACAAGCGCGCTGACCGCGAAGCCACGGAAGGCGTCGTACTTGCCAAAACTACAGCTGACGGCAAGACCGGAATGATGATTTCGCTGAACTGCGAAACTGACTTCGTTGCCAAGAACGCTGACTTTATAGCCCTCGGATACAGGATCCTTGATACGGCACTCAAAACAGCCCCGGCTGACCTTGAGGCACTTAAGAATACAGAAACAGATGGAATGAAGGTCACTGACCTCGTCATGGAGAAGAGTGGTATCACCGGTGAAAAATTCGAGCTTTCATATTTCAGCGCCATAAACGCTGAAGCAGTTCAGGCATACATACACCCGGGAAACAAGCTGGCCACACTGGTCGGTTTCAGCAAGGCCGGAATTGATGTTCAGGTTTACAAGGATGTGGCCATGCAGGTGGCTGCCATG
>SBFZ01000079.1 GCA_006227095.1 Bacteroidota bacterium
GGTTAAAAGCGAAAGGGCAGTAAAAAAAAGAACCTGATCCGACCGATGGCGGAGCCGGCTATGTTTTTGTCCGCCCCGCAAAAACCTGCCTTCGGAAAAAATAAAACAAAGACTATCAGAATAGTTAAATAAATATTAAATCCCGATCCCCCGGTTACAATTAAGAGTAAACAGGCATAATTTGGTCTCCTCAAAACAATTGAATGAGCTTATAATGGCCGGATTAATGCAATGCCAGTCCGGACAAATGCATGAATGTTAAACCAGCTGTCATGAAAAAATTGAATTTCCACCCCTCATTTTTACAGGTATTGTATTTCATAATCCTTCTGATCCTGTTCTCTTTCATTATCTATACTCCGACATTGATCCAGGGATCAGCATCAATAAGTGAAAAAATAATCCTTGAAGAAGAAACGATAGAAGGATCTCTTCTTGGAGCCTTAATGATCCTGGGGATTCTGATACTAGGCATCTATAAGCGGGAAATCGACAGGCACAAGGAACAAATAAAAAAAATTGATGATGAAAAAAAGAGAGTAGCAGACAGGCTTCTTGTATCAGATCAGTATATAGGCCAGGTAAATGTCCAGATAAACGAAATTGAGTCGATCTTCAACAGTATTGAAAAGTATCCCCGGACAAAGGCTGATTTTACCAGGGTCTTCAGCTTTTATGGTGAGCGTGTACTTGGGATAATAAGCTCACACTGGGCTTTGATCAGAATTATCAACCGGGATACTCAGAGGACTGTCAGTGAACATTTTCACACACGGCCCGGATTCACATCTGATTATCCGCATGTAAGCAATAAGATGATCGTTGAGAAACAACCTGTATTATCCTGTACAACTGTCACATCCAAACCTGACAACCTGGAATTCATTGTCTCATGTACTATACCTGTCGATAAAATGAACAGACATCAGCTTGGTTTTATTCAGGCAATAGTAAATGAGATAACAATGCTGTTCGTTATTTATAACTACTCAAACTCCGGTAAAAACAGGGATTTTGTAAATGATCAGATTTCGTCACCCGGTTTCAGATAAAACCCGATTGCATTGAGGGAGTCACTCCTTCTGTAATATTCCGGATCAGCCAGTTTTGTGTTTTCCAGCCGGTTGATCTTAATCATAAAACTTCCATCCTTCGGCTTCATAACCTGTACGCCCTTTGTTGTCCGGCTATCAACCGGATTGATCATGGAGGTGTTGAAGAGGACAGCCTTTTTTATACTGCTCATGGCAACCAGGTCAATATCATTCCCGATGAGCTCAATGAAGATCAACCGCGATTCGCTGTTGAAAGCACCCTTCAACTTCTTCCTGGCATACTCGGTCTCATAGCTTTTCATGGAAATCTTGCCCATTTTGCCGTTTTCAAATCCCACTATCAGGAACCCCTTGTACCTCTTTTCACCGGTAAGATATACCGGTCTCTCTCCCGGTTCAAGATCAATTTTCTGAAGCGCCTGGACTTTGTCAATAAGTTCCTTCTTCTGGACCTTATAAACATTACCGAGGGAAGTAAACACAAGGATCTCATCGGAATTTGAATCGTCTCCCAGTTTTATTGTTGGCGGGCCGGAAGGAGATTCCCGTACCGAATAATTTCTTTCGGCCATCTCTATTCTCCTCTTAAGGCTGTCTGCACTCTGCATTGTTTTCAGGTATTAATTTAAATCCAAATGTGGCAATAATTCCCATTCATTCTTCAGCAGCCCTTCATGGAAATCACAGTTCATTGTATTTCCTGGCAGTACCCCTTGATTTGTCAACCGGGTATTTCTCATTGTTCTTCCTGATCTTTTCAAGGACAATCTCCTTTATATCAAACCCGTGCTTGCCTGCCAGCAGCAGGGTATATGCAAGAATATCGGCAAGTTCTTCCTTCAGCCTGTCGCGGTCTGCCAGCTCGCATTCCTCAACCGGCTTCCACAGGAACAGTTCATTCAGCTCGGCTGCCTCAATGGATATCGCCACGGCAAGATCCTTGGAATTATGAAACTGTTCCCAGTGCCGGGCATCGCGGAATTTGACAAGCTCATCAATAAGTAACTGGAAATCATTCATTGCAATACTGTTTTGACCACTAACATAAGAACCCCGGTATCTGAATGATCCGGGGTATGTATTTCAGGAAGTGAACCAAATCTCTTAGCTCCTGTTATTCCTCATCCTTTACCGGAATCACCAGCCTCATGTCAGGCATCGCGAAGATTACTCCCTTGTTTGCCTGCTTGAGTTCCGAAACGGTAATGCCGTATTTCTTTGCTATGTCAGCAAGTGATTCTCCCTTCTGTACCTTGTGGATCTTCTTCTTCTCAGGCTGTACGGGCTTTGGTTTATCATCGCTCCTTCCGGGAGCAGGAGTCTGCTGTTGTGCCTCCTGCTGCGGCCCGGTCTCAGGCTGGGTCTTTGTTCCGGCCGCGGTCTTTGCATCAGCATTTTCCTTTGTCCCAGCTGCCTTAAAGGTTACGGCACCGTCAGCCTCCTGTTTTGTGGTCTCAGGTTTTACCGCCGGCTGCTCCTGCCTCGGAAGCTGTGTCTCCTGCCGTGGCATCTGCGTCTCCTGACGAGGAGTCTCCTGACGTGGCATCTGTGTCTCCTGACGTGGCACTGCAGTCCCGGAAGCTGCTGATGTCCTGCCTGTGCCAGTACCGGTACCTGCAGTCCTGCCGGGCTGTGCTGACGGCTCGGATACCGGGTCGCGCTCCTCGGTCACAACAAGCGCCGATGAGGCAGGAATCTTCAGCATCTGGCCTTCGCGAATGCCACCTGCGGGGATAGAGTTCTCACGGTCAATATCCAGGATGGTTACCTTGTAAGCTTTTGCAATCGAATAAAGTGTCTGTCCCTTCTTTACCTCATGCATGAAAAAAGTCTTTCCTCCTGAGACAATCCTTTCATTTGAAATGGTTATACCGGGAACATCACTTACCGGAGCCTGACGCGCGGGCTGTGTCGCCGGCCGCGTCTGTGCAGCGGCGGGTGTCTGCTGCGGCGTTGAACGTGGCTGTGATGTGACCGCTGCCTGCTGCCCTGTCTCAGGAATCCTCAATACCTGCCCGGTCTGTATTCCGTTCGGGGGGATGACATTCTCACGGGTAATGGCATCAATTGTAACCTTGTAAGCCCTTGAGATGGAATAAAGAGTCTGGCTTTTCTGTACTTCGTGCAGATAGTAAACCTTTCCGCCGGAAACAATTTTTTCAGCCGACACTTCCACAGGTACCTGGGCACTGACGACTGCAGATGCAGCCAGGGTTATTATCAGTGCAAAAATTCGCAGAACGCGTGTCAAAGACATACTTTTTTAGTTTTAAAACAAAGGTAATATTTTCACATCAAAGAGAACCGACACCGCAAATTAAACATATTCTTCAGACAGGCGTTCTATTTGAATGAAAAAATAATACTGTCAGATGAATTCGATTCGCAGGATGACCTCCCTTTTGAGGAATGAATACCACGGTGAAAGCCTGAACCTTGCTGATTTCTCCCATGATCCGGTAGAACAGTTCGGCCGTTGGATGGAAGATGCCATGGCACATAAAGTAAATGAACCCAATGCCTTGCATCTGGCTACTGCAGATGCTGCCGGAAGGCCCTCGGGACGTATTGTACTTCTCAGGGATTTCGGTCACAGGGGTTTTACCTTTTTCACCAATTACGGGAGCCGTAAGGGTGAGGAACTCCGGAACAACAGTCATGCAGCCATGACCTTTTTCTGGAATGAGCTTTACCGCCAGGTACGGCTTGGAGGCAGGGTCACGAAGCTGCCTGCGGAGGAGTCTGATGCCTACTTCCGGAGCCGTCCGCGTGAAAGCCAGATCAGCGCCGTTGCATCACAGCAGAGCCGCCACCTTGAAAGCAGGGAACTTCTGGAGCGGATAGCAACCGAAATCGGGGAAAAATATCGTGACCGGCCTATCCCCCGGCCTGAAGACTGGGGAGGATACTCCCTTGATCCTGAATACATTGAATTCTGGCAGGGCAGGGAACGACGTTTGCATGACAGGATCGTTTACACAAGGAACAGTGACGGTGAGGGTTGGACACTGAGGCTGCTGTACCCCTGACCATGACGGGGGCCATAGCCCTGAAGCAGTATATAATAAAATCTCCGGATCAGCCTGTCACGACCTGAACTGAAGTTCCGTCAGCGTTTTATAGAGACCGTTGCCGTTGGTAATCAGATCAGCATGGGTGCCCTGCTCAACTATCCTGCCATCATTCAGTACAATTATCAGATCAGCATTGCGTACCGTGGAGAGCCTGTGGGCTATTACAACAGACGTACGTCCCCTCATCAGTTTCTCCAGTGCCTCCTGTACCTGTCTCTCTGACTCAGAATCAAGTGATGAGGTTGCCTCGTCAAGAATCAGTATCCGCGGATTCTTCAGCACCGCCCTGGCAATGGCAATCCTCTGGCGCTGACCACCCGAAAGCTGCACACCTCTCTCCCCCACCACGGTGTCAAATTTTTCCGGGAATGACTGGATGAAATCCCATGCATTGGCCTGCCGTGCTGCTTCAACAATCTCATCCTCACTTGCATCAGGCCTGCCATAGGCGATATTCTCCCGTATGGTTCCTCCAAAAAGGAAAACATCCTGCATGACAACGGCCATCTGTGAACGAAGGGCAGTCAAAGGAAAACCTCCACTCTCCCGTCCGTCAAAGAGTATCATTCCCTCTGTAGGATCATAGAGTCTCAGAAGCAGGGAAGCAATGGTTGACTTACCTGCACCGCTCGGACCCACCAGCGCAAGTTGCCTGCCCGGGGCAACGGTGAAGCTGACATCCCTTAAAACAGCCACCTCATCACGTG
>SBFZ01000257.1 GCA_006227095.1 Bacteroidota bacterium
TCCCCGGAAGGGCAGTGGGAGTCTTCACTTGAAACTGACTACAGCTGGAAGGAGAGGTTTATGCCGCTCCTCGATAGGTACACGGCAAGGTGCAAGGGGTCATTTGTTGAGGAGAAGAGAGCCTCACTGTCATGGCATTACCGGAATGCTGACGAGGACCTTGCAACGTTGCGTGCTCATGAGCTGAAGAATGAGATAGAGGAGTCGATAATGAATATGCCGCTGCAGGTGATAGAAGGTCACAAGGTGGTGGAGGTAAAGATGTCAGGTTATAATAAGGGGAGTGCCGCCAGGAAGTTGATGACTCAGAAGAGGAGTGACTTTATAATAGCAATAGGTGATGACAGGACTGATGAAGAGTTGTTCGAGGCTCTGCCTGATCACGCTGTATCTATAAAGGTCGGGAAGGGTCCGACCCGTGCCAGGTACAGCTTCCTGAAACAGGCTGAGGTAGTCTCATTTCTTGCCGGGCTGGCAGAGGTGAGGAAGGGCTGACAGGCAGTAGGCAGTACCAGTGGGCAGTCGGCAGTAGGCAGCGCCTTTCTTCCGTCAGAAGAGATCTTCTATGACCATTGAGTAGAGGTCGGTCTGCGAGATGCCAAAGACGGCAGCCTGGCGCGGGATGATGCTCTCGGGGGTCATCCCGGGGATAGTATTGATCTCGAGGAACTGGGGACCGTCATCGGTGACAATGAAGTCTACCCTTACAATCCCGCGGCATCCCAGTATGTCATATATCTCTGAAGATAGTTCCTGGATCCGTGAGATAATCTCTTCCGGCATGCGTGCCGGGGTAATTTCGTCAGAGAAGCCGTCAGTATATTTTGCCTCATAATCAAAGAATTCCTTCTTCGGGACTATCTCGGTGACAGGCATTATTATTTTTCTGTGCCTTGTCTTGACCACTCCGCAGGCAACCTCGGTACCTTTCATGAATGACTCCACCAGTACCTCATGGCCTTCGGCGAATGCATGTTCCAGCGCCGCATCGAACTCAGCCGTCTCCTTGACCTTGGTCACACCGAAGCTTGAGCCGCTGGCATTGGGCTTGACAAAGCAGGGGAGGCCGGTCTGTTTCACGATGCCCGCAGCATCATACTTCTGTCCCTTCCTCAGGAGCAGTCCCCCGGTCATGGGTATGCCGTACTCATTGAGATAGAGTTTGCAGGCCTGCTTGTTGAAGGTAAGCGCAGAGACGAAGGCGTCACAGCTTGTATAGGGGATTCCGGTCATGTCAAAATAGCCCTGCAGCAGTCCATTTTCGCCAGGGTTGCCATGAATGGCTATAAAGGCAGCGTCGAAGCTGACCCTCTGATCATCAAGGACAAGGGTAAAATCGTTTTTGTCAAAAGAAAAAACCCGTCCTTTCGGATCTTCCCAGAACCAATCTGTATTCCTGATGGTAATAATATAGGTCCTGTATTTTCCCTCCAGGGCTTTGACAACACCTTCAGCACTGCGGACTGAAACCGGATACTCGGATGAATTTCCACCTGCAACAATGGCAATGGTTCTCATAACGGGAAAGTTTTGCCCAAAATTAGCACATTTAGCAAAGTCATGACCTGTAAATGCAAAAACAAATTTCAGTATCCTGCAAAGGGGTTGTTCAATGCCTCCACAGGAGCAATATTTTGCTTATTTTTGAAATCAGTTCAAACAGAAAGAAAAATGGAACCTGCATGACCAGAAATGGATAGGGGATCTGCCTGATTCCCTCAGGCTGGTTACATTCAACAATTGAAAATTAAAAATACAGACGAATGAAAAAAGGTATTAGCGGACTTGTAGTTCTTATCATTATTGTTGTGGTGATTCTTCTTGTTGTATCCTGGGGCGTGGGTATCTACAACAAGATTGTTCCGATGAATGAGAAGGTTGCCACTGAATGGAGCAATGTTGAAACCCAGTATCAGAGACGGGCTGACCTGATTCCCAACTTTGTGAATACAGTCAAGGGTGCTGCTGCCTTTGAGCAGGAGACCCTCACCAGGGTGATTGAGGCCAGGGCAAAGGCCACACAGGTCACTGTTGATCCGTCAAACATCACTCCTGAGCAGATGCAGGAGTTCCAGGCTGCGCAGGGCGAAGTGAGCTCAGCCCTTTCACGGCTCATGGTTGTGGTGGAGAGGTATCCCGAGTTGAAAGCTACCCAGAATTTCCGGGATCTGCAGGTTGAACTTGAGGGAACAGAGAACCGAATTGCAGTTGCAAGGAACAACTTCAACGAGGCTGCCCGTGCATACAACACATTTATCAAGCAATTTCCCAACAACCTGATTGCCTCCTTCACGAAATTCGATGACAGACCATATTTCGAGGCCCGGGAGGGTACCGAGGTAGCACCTACGGTCCAGTTCTGAAAATGTGGTCATGAAGGCTTCAGCATTTTTTACTCCTGAACAGCAGGAGGTCATTGTCAGGGCTATCGGTGAGGCTGAGCATTCCACCTCGGGTGAGATAAGGATTCATGTCGAAACCTCATGCAAGGCAAATGTCCTCGATGAAGCAGCCTGGCTATTCAAAAAAGCAGGCATGGATAAGACTGCTGACCGTAATGGTGTTCTCATTTACCTGGCTCTTAAGGAACGGAGCTTCGCCATTATTGGTGATACAGGCATCAATGCCGTGGTCCCCCCGGGGTTCTGGGACAGCATTCGTGACCTTATGCAGCAGCACTTCTCCGAAGGCCGGTTTGCAGAGGGGCTCGCAGAAGGAGTCCTGATGGCCGGAGAAAAACTGAAGGAGCATTTTCCAGTGGCGATAGATGACGTCAACGAGCTGCCTGACGCTATCTCTTTTGATAAGGACGAAACGGGGATTTAAGCATGAAGAGAAAACGATTCCTTTTATTGCCACTGCTTTTTTCGGCAGTGCTTTTTACGGTGCAGGGACAGACTCTTCTGCCAAGACCTGAGCCGTCACGCCTGGTAAATGACTTTGCAGGAATTCTGTCGTCTGGTGAATTGCAGGCCCTTGAGAACAAGCTTGTTGCTTTCGATGACTCAACCTCCAACCAGATAGCTGTTGTGATTGTAAGTGACCTTCAGGGGTATGACCGTTCTGATTTTGCATACAGGGTGGCCCGCGACTGGGGAGTGGGGCAGGGCGACTTCAACAACGGGCTGCTGGTTCTGGTTAAACCAAAGACAGCGTCATCGAACGGACAGGTTTTCATTGCTACCGGCTACGGACTGGAGGGTGCCATTCCTGATATTGCCTGTGCTGACATCATAGACCGTGAGATCATCCCGAGATTCAGGGAGAATGATTATTACGGTGGTATTGACGCCGGCACCAATGTGCTTATGGCCCTGGCTGCAGGTGAATACAGCTATGATAACTATGCCGGCGGCCAATCGTCAGGTGCCATACCCGGAGTAATAATCTTCCTGGTAATACTGTTCTTTATCATCATCGTCTCTGCCGGGAGCTCCAACAACAAGCACTTCAGGAAGAGCGGACCATCAAACCTGCCTTTGTGGCTCCTTCTGAGCATGATGGGAGGTGGCCGGTCACACGGCGGCAGCTGGGGAGGATTTTCCGGCGGCAGCGGGGGAGGTGGCTTCAGTCGCGGCGGAGGCGGATTCGGCGGCTTTGGAGGGGGCAGTTTCGGTGGCGGCGGAGCAGGAGGAAGCTGGTAGGAATCGCAAATCTCTCAGTCTCTTCCTGAGATATAATTCCTCCATTTTTCAATTACCGTTACCATATCAGGGGGGACGGGTGATTCAAATGAGAGTCTTTTGCCGGTCACGGGGTGATCAAAGGCGAGGGTTCGGGCATGAAGCGCCTGGCGTGGGAGGAGGTCGAAGCAGTTTCGAACGAACTGCTGATATTTTGTGAAGGTTGTTCCCTTCAGAATCCGGTGGCCGCCGTACTCTTCATCATTGAAGAGAGGATGCCCTTTCCATGCCAGATGCACCCTTATCTGGTGGGTGCGGCCCGTCTCAAGCCGGCATTCAATGAGAGATACATAACCAAGCTGCTCAATAATCCTGTAGTGGGTCACGGCATGCTTGCCCTGGCTTCCGTCAGGAAATACCTGCATAATCTTGCGGTCACGGATGTTACGTCCGACGTGTCCGGTAATGGTGCCCTCAGCAGGGTCAGGTGTGCCCCAGACAAGAGCCTGGTAGAGTCTGCCGGTGGTTCGCCTGAAAAACTGCCTGGCCAGCCTGTTGTGCGCATACTCGTTCTTGGCCACCACCAGCAGTCCGGAAGTGTTCTTGTCAATGCGGTGTACCAGCCCCGGACGCAACTCGCCGGTATTGAAGAGCGGCAGATCCCTGAAGTGGTACATAAGTGCATTCATCAACGTACCTGAGTAATTGCCGTAGGCAGGGTGCACCACCATTCCGGCGGCCTTGTCAACAACAATCAGGTCATCATCTTCATAAACCACCCTGATCGGGATATCCTGGGGTATCAGTTCAATCTCGCGGGGCGGATTTGGAAGGAGTATCTGTATGACATCCAGTGGTTTGACGCGATAGTTGGGTTTGACAGGGTTGTCATTGACCAGTATGTTTCCCGCCTGTGCTGCGGCCTGGACACGAGTCCGTGACACATTTTCTATCCTGGCCGACAGGTACTTGTCAATACGAAGCATTGACTGACCGGGGTCAACCACGTAACGGTAATGCTCATAAAGTTCCTGTTCCTGTCCTTCCTGGTCAGGTTCCTCATATTTTCCCTCTTCCTCACGGAAGCCGCCCGGGAGAACCTCTTCTTCCATTGTCCCTTTTCAGTTCACTTTAATGAAACGGAGCAATGAAAGAGGCCTGCCCTCCCTTGTTTTCACAAGGAGGAAATAGCTTCCGGAAGCCAGGGA
>SBFZ01000276.1 GCA_006227095.1 Bacteroidota bacterium
AAGAATGAAAAATCCATAGATGAACCATGCGAAGAAAAACCAGAGCTTATTGTCAGTAACCATCACCATGGTCGCAAGTACAATGGCAGCTATAATGAAAATCAATTGTTTGCCATATCGCTGTGACAGGTCAAAGATGCTGGTATGCTGTTCATTGTATACAGCCGCATAGATATTCAGCCATCCCATGATCATCATAGCCAGCCACAGTATTACCGTGACCCAGTCAAGCCTTGCCAGTATGTTGTTATTCTTTTCCATCCGGTTTGATGACTGTGTTCAGAACATGGTTCTCAAGGTACTTTCTCTTTATATCTCCGGTCAGGTATTTCTCTATCAGCAGGCTTGCAATAGGTGCGGCAAAGGTTGAACCGAATCCGGCGTTCTCAACATACACGGCAATGGCTATCTGAGGATTGTCTTTCGGAGCAAAGGCCACGAAGATGGAGTGGTCTTTGCCGTGCGGGTTCTGGGCCGTGCCTGTCTTGCCGCAGATGATTATGCTGTCAAGTCTTGCCCCCCGCGCTGTTGACCCTTCACCACCGTTTACTGCCCCTTCCATTCCCTCAATTACCGGTTCAAAATTCTCCGGGGAGATTCCGGTAATATATTTCTGGGTGTAGAGTGGCGAAGGAGAGCCGTCATCACCTATTTTCTTTATTATATGAGGTATATAGAACGAGCCCCTGTTGGCAATCACGGTGGCCATGTTGGCCATCTGCAAAGGTGTTGCGCCGATCTCTCCCTGTCCTATTGCCAGTGAAATCACTGTCAGTGCCTTCCACCTGTCCTTCCCGTAGTAGCGGTCATAATATGAACGTCCCGGTATGAAGCCGGAAAGCTCATTGGGAAGGTCAATCCCGAGCTTGTTGCCAAATCCGAAGGCAACAAGGTATTCCCTCCACTTGTCAAAGGCATCCTGAACGGAGCCATATTTCGGGTTCTCAAGGATATTCCTGAAGGCGTTGCAGAACCACGCGTTGCATGACATGGCAACAGCCTCCGGCAGGTTAAGGGGTGAACGGTGTGAGTGGCACCCCACTGTGAGAGAGCCGGCATGGTAACCATTGCTGCAACTGAAGAGTGAGGCCGGACGGATAACACTCTCCTGAAGCCCTATCAGGCCATTCATGATCTTAAAGGTTGAGCCTGGCGGGTATGAGGCCATCAGCGCCCTGTCAAAAAGCGGCTTGACGGTATCAGCCTGCAGTATTGAAAAGTTTTCTGACCTGACTCTCCCCACAAGCAGTGAAGGATCATAAGAGGGTGAGGAAACCAGAGTAAGTATCTCCCCGGTGGAAGGTTCAATGGCAACAATTGACCCGGTCTTGTTCTGCATGAGCTTCTCTCCGTACTCCTGGAGTGTAAGGTCTATGGTAGACCAGAGGTTGGTCCCCGGGACAGCCACTGTGTCATACCTCCCCTCAGCATAGGAACCTTTGATATTGTTGTGCACATCGACAAGGAATATGTTCACCCCTTTATTCCCCCTGAGATGTTCCTCGTATGATTTCTCAATCCCGCTGACACCTATGTAATCACCAGACCTGTAATACCTGTCCCTGGCAAGCAGTTTATTGTCAACTTCCCCCACATATCCGAGGAGGTGTGAAGCAACCGGACGGGTGTATTTCCTGAGGGTCCTGGCCTGTACATAGAACCCGGGGAACCGGTAAAGTTCCTCCTGCAGCACTGCATAGGTTTCGGATGAAATCATCTTTATGAAGACGGATGGTGCCCGGCGTGAATAGGAAACAGCTGCCTTCATTCTGGCCCTGAAGTCATCCATGGTGATTCCCAGTATCTGGTTGAACCTGGCAGTATCAAAGGCACTTGTCTGTACAGGTATCACCAGCAGGTCATAGGCTGCCTGATTGTACACAATGAGCTGGCCGTTACGGTCATAGATAAGACCCCTGGCAGGATACTGGGTTACAGGTCTGAGTGCATTGTTGGCAGCTGATACACGATATGTTTTATTGATTATCTGGATGTAAAACAACCGCGACACAAGGATAAGCGCTGCAACAATAACCAGCGCCATGATAAAATATTTCCTGTTTGCAAACCTGTCCTTCATACCCGCCTCCCTATCTGTGTGGCCTGATGAAGTCAAACAGAACTATGAAAAAGGTAGTCACGGCCGTGCTCAGCAGAACCCGCAGCAACGTTTGCAGGAATAACCTGAAGCTGAATGTCTCAACAAGAAAGAGGGCCAGGTGATGAGCCAGCACCACCGTGGCGGTGTAAACCAGGAACCATCGGAGGCCGCTCCTGTATGATGAGGGAGACATCTCCCCTTCTGCTGTCTCGGCTGTCACGTTGAGCGAAAGCACCCATGGACGCACATATGCAGCAATCACCGTGGCAAAGGTGTGAACTCCCATTGTTCCGGAGAAGAGGTCGATCACAAAACCTGTTAGGAATCCCAGAAGAAGAAGTATCCATGAAGGCATTGCCACCGGCAGTATCAGGATGAACATAACATACACATACGGATTGACATAGCCGCTGAACTCAATGTTATTGAAGATCAGCAGCTGGAGTGCAATCAGCAGCAGAAAGGTTACTGTATACCTTATGATACTGTTCATTGTACAACCTCCTCTTCGAGCTTTTCCCTCTCCTCCCTCGTCAGGTTGCCAATGACATAAACATTGGTAAGCTTCTTGAAATCAACCGAGAGCATTACTTTCAGTGAGACAAAGTCGCCTCCCCTCTTCTGCTCGCCCGTGAGGGTCCCTGCCATCAGTCCGGCAGGGAAAATGGCCGAGAAACCGCTGGTAACTATTGTGTCACCTTCATTTACCATCACATGATGAGGTATTTCAGAGAGCCTGGCATAACGGTAGTTGGAGCCGTCCCATGCAAGGGACCCGAAATAATCATTGCGGGCAATGCTGGCACTGAGCCTGAAGTCAGTATTAAGCAGTGACATCACCACTGAATAGTTCCGTGAAACACCCACAACCACACCCACAACGCCCGATGGTGAAGCCACACCCATCCCCAATGCAACTCCATGGCGGGTACCCTTGTCAAGGGTAATGAAATTCTTCTGCTTGTTTACCGAGTTACTGATAACCCTGGCATTCAGGTAAGTATAATTGACCCCGTTCACCGAGTCAGTCACTGCAGTTATCCCCTCCTGCCTGGCAGAGGAAAGACTCACAATCTCTCTTTTCAGAATGGTATTCTCCCTGACCAGTTCATCATTCACCTGCCTCAGCCGGAAGTAGTAGGTACCCCTTTCAAGCCTCTTTGCAACAAAACCGCTGATGTTCCTGGAAATACCGTAGAAAACTGTCTGATGATAGTTATGGGAAGTTGAAATCATGACAAGAGCCACCGCTTCCAGCACAAGGAAAAGGATCAGGGTTCTAAACCTGAGCAGGAAGTTCAGCAGGCTTCTCATTCATGAAAAAAGTTTATCTCATCAGGAACGGGTACTTCTCCACATTCTTCAGCGCCACACCGGTGCCCCTGACAACCGCGTGGAGCGGATCTTCAGAAACCCTGAAGGGGATGTTGATCTTGTCAGTAAGACGCTTGTCAAGACCTCTCAGCAGGGCTCCGCCGCCGGCAAGGAAGACCCCTTTGTTCACTATGTCAGCATACAATTCGGGCGGGGTCTGCTCAAGGACCTGGAGGATCGATGCCTCAATCTTGGTCAGCGACTTGTCAAGGCAGTATGCTATCTCCTGGTATGAAACAGGTATCTCTATTGGCAGTGATGTCATCAGGTTGGGACCGCGGACCACGAAGTCGGCCGGGGGGTTTTCAATGTCAGGCAGTGCAGCACCCACAGCAATCTTGATATCCTCGGCGGTCTTTTCGCCAATCTTGATATTATGCTGGTGCCTCATGTATGCCTGGATATCAGCAGTAAAGCCGTCACCGGCAACCCTGATTGACCTGTTGCATACAATCCCTCCGAGGGCAATGACGGCTATCTCTGTGGTTCCGCCGCCGATATCAACCACCATGCATCCCTCAGGAGCTTCAACGTCAAGGCCTATACCGATAGCTGCAGCCATGGGCTCATATATCAGGTAAACATCCCTTCCTCCGGCATGTTCCGAAGAGTCACGCACCGCCCTGATCTCGACCTCGGTGCTTCCGCAGGGGATGCCGACGACCATCTTCAGCGAAGGAGAAAAGAACTTCGGGCCGGTATTAATCATCTTGATCATGCCCCTGATCATCAGCTCGGCAGCATTGAAGTCTGCTATCACACCGTCACGGAGCGGCCTTATAACCCTTATGTTTTCATGGGTCCGGCCATGCATCTGGCGTGCTTTCTCCCCGATGGCAATGAGCTTGCCCGTGTTCCTGTCAATGGCCACTATCGAGGGCTCATCAACCACAAGCTTGTCATTGGCAATTATATTTGTATTCGCTGTACCCAGGTCTATTGCAACCTCCTGTGAAAGAAAAGAAAATAATCCCATAGGTCCTGTAAACTGTTTCTTGTTAGTCTATTTTAATGTTTAAAATGTCTTACTCCTGTAAAAACCATTGCAACACCGGTTTTATTGCAGTAATCGATTGATTCCTGATCACGAACTGATCCTCCCGGTTGTACAACGGCTGTAATTCCTGCCTCATGGGCAGTGGTAACCGAGTCAGCAAAGGGGAAGAAAGCATCGGAAGCCATCACGGCTCCTTCCAGGGAAAACCCGAAGACCCGTGCCTTGTCAATTGCCTGGCGCAGGGCATCTATCCTTGACGTCTGGCCGATGCCGCTGGCGCACAGCTGCAATCCCTTTGCCAGGACAATTGCATTTGACCGGCTGTGCTTAACTATCTTGTTGGCAAACACCAT
>SBFZ01000026.1 GCA_006227095.1 Bacteroidota bacterium
GGCTAAGGCTCAGAAGTATAAGCGGCAGGGTAATGATACTGAGGATTGTAGAGATGAACACATTGGCAGTTGCAGTGCCGTCATCCTCCCCCATGATGTTGACCATGATGACCACATTTACCATGCATGGCATGGCTGCCTGCATGAGCATGACAGAGACAACCTCCTTGCGCAGCACCCCTGGAAAAATGAGATTGAACAGGATGAACAGGCCCAGCAGCATCATTGGGACCAGAAGCAAACGGTTGAAGGATAGCAGGTAGGCGTTCCTGTTGCCCAGCATCTTCCGGCCATCAGCAAAGTAAATCACCGCAGCAATGAAGATCATTGAAAGATAGGTATTGGTCTTGCCAAGAGCACCTACTGTATCAAGAACAAATTTCGGAAGCCTGATTGAAAACAGGAAAAGGAGGAACCCGGATATGATGGCAATTGTGTTGATATTGAAAATCTTTTTCAGGCCGGTTTTGAGACTGAAGGAATTTCCCGGGGTGATGATCGCAACACCTAAGGTCCACATCATGATATTTGAGACCAGCACGAACATGCTTCCGTAAAGAAGTCCCTCCTGGCCGAACTGGGCTGAAATAACCGGCAGCCCGAGGTAGATAATGTTTCCCAGCATGCTGTGCAGCCTGAAGATTGAGGCGTGGGCACCCTTTATTCCGTAAATCCTTGCAGCGATCGAGCCGGCTGACACCATGAAGAGCATGATCAGTGCCGCCAGGAGAATAGCCTGGAGGCTGTTTGCAAGCAGCCTCGGCGAAACCTCAATTGCGCTGAAGCTGGTAAACAGCAATGAGGGCAGTGTCACATAGAAAATCAGCTTCGCAAGGAAGTCTTTTGTGCCGGCAGTGATCACCTTTGCACGGCACGCAATAAGCCCGATTACGACAATGGTTGCCAGGAGGGCTATCTGCCTGATAATAATGGCTGAGGTCATTGAGGTAGCATCTCTTTTACAGGTTCCGGGCACTCCCGGCTGAAAACATGAGCAAATATAACTTCCGGAAAGGTAACCTGAGAGGTGTTGCCATACTTTCTCCCTGAAATAGTTTTACTAATTTTGAACTGCGGCATGGCATACGTGAAATCGGGATGCCCGCTCAATGGATAATAAACGGTGACACCGGATGAAGATTCTGATCATAGAAGACGAACCAAGGGTTGCCTCCTTCATCAAGGAGGGGCTGGAGGAAAAGGAGTATGAAACATCAGTGGCCTATGATGGTATCACCGGTGAGAAGGCTGCACTCGGGGAGGCTGTTGACCTGGTCATACTTGACCTGATCATTCCCGGGAAAGACGGGATTGAGGTGTGCAAATCGGTCAAGGCAGCCAGGCCTGACCTGCCGGTGCTGATGCTGACAGCCCTGAGCACCACCGTTGATAAGGTTCACGGATTTGACGCCGGGGCTGACGACTATCTCGTCAAACCATTTGACTTCCCCGAGTTACTGGCAAGGATCAGATCACTTCTCAAGCGAAGCAGAACAGCCCCGCATCAGCCTGAGTCTCTCCGCGTGGCAGATCTTGAGCTTGACCTTCGGAGGAAAGTCGCACTTCGTGGCGGCCGTATTATTGAACTGTCAGCCAAAGAGTTTGCTCTTCTCGAGTACTTCATGCGAAACGCCGGAAGAGTTGTAACGCGAGCCGATATTTCAGAGAAGGCCTGGGATATCACCTATGATACAGGAACAAACATCGTAGAGGTTTATGTCAATATCCTGAGAAAGAAGATAGACCGTGATTTTGAAACAAAACTGATCCATACGAGGATTGGTCTGGGATATATTTTTACCGACTCATAAATGAAGATCCGGCAAAAGCTGACATTGCAGTTCTCCCTGATGGCAGGTGTGATTATGCTGCTGTTCTCCCTGACTGTCTATTTTGCCTCAGCCACCTACCGGCGTGATGATTTCTACCAGAGGCTGGAGAGCAGGGCATACAGTACGGCAAGACTCCTGATTGAGGTTGATGAGATCGATGCTGACCTGCTGAACAAGATAGAGGAGGATAACCCGATTTCGCTTCCTGATGAAAAGATCATTATCCTCAACTACAAGAATGAGATACTTTACTCTACTGACACCAGGAATGTAATTATCTATGATGACGACCTCCTGACACGTATCCGTACTTCCGGCGAGGTCAGGACCAGGAGCGGGAGATATGAGCTGATGGGTATTCTTTTTCCCGAGGAGTACAACCGGTTTGTGGTTCTCAGCGCTGCGCGTGACATTTACGGTTTCGACAAGATGAAGAACCTGAGGATGATACTTCTGCTGATAAATGGTATCTTCCTGATCCTTTATTACCCGGCAGGGTGGCTGTTCTCAGCCCGGGCCTTTTCTCCCATCTCAAGAGTGATTGAAAGGGTTGAGGCTATTTCAATTGCAAGCCTCGATCTACGGCTTGATGAAGGCAACGGAAAGGATGAACTGGCTCACCTGGCACATACCTTCAACCTCATGCTTGACAGGCTTGAAACTGCTTTTGAGGTGCAGAAGGATTTCATTTCAAACGCGTCACATGAACTCCGCACACCGCTTACAGCCATCAGGGGCCAGCTTGAGGTGCTGCTGATGAAAGATCGTCCGGCAGGCGATTACAGGGAGGCCACCGCAGCAGTGCTTGAGGATATGAGAAAGCTTAACAGGATGCTCGACAGGCTCCTGCTGATGGCTCATGCGAGCTCCGAAGGAGCCAGGGAAGGCTTCCGGGAGGTGAGGATAGATGAGATACTGTGGCAGGCACGTGAGGAGCTGCTGAAACACGAAAAGGAATATACCGTTACCATTGCCCTGGATGAGAATATCTCAGACATAGAGAACCTCATCATAAACGGAGACGAACAGCTGCTACTGTCGGCCGTCACCAATATCATGGAAAACGGCTGCAAGTATTCTCCCGACAGATCCGTACGGGTTTTCCTGTCACATGATGAGAAGCACATCTCAATAGGGTTTACGGACAATGGCCCGGGGATAGCCGAAAATGAGATAGAACGTATCTTTGAATCGTTTTACCGCAGCAAATCAACTGCTTGGGTAAAGGGACACGGTATCGGACTATCCCTTGCAAAAAAAATCATCGACATCCATCACGGTGAGATATCCGTATACTCCCGGCCCGGAGAAGGAACTACCATAACCCTTTCCTTCCCTGCCAGATTATAAAATTGAAGGTTGGTTCCCGGAAACCATCAGGCTATAAAACAGTAAGCAATCAGTTGGGTGTTTACCGGGCCGTAAATCAGGCTGCCGGCTTGTTCTTGCGTGTGTGGAAATAGGTCAGGCCGTTCAGATCGGTCATCCCAACAAGTTCCAGGCCGGCCTCCTTCAGCAGGTTTGTTACAGCCCTCTTCGTAAGATACCTGTTCGTGCGGAAGTCAATGATGCTGTACATCCGGTTGATAAAGGGGATCCTTGATTCTATGCCGTTCTCGTAAGCTTCGGCCTTTTCCTGTTGCTGCTTCGGCTGGCTGCCCGGTTTGTCAGGCATGCCACTCTGCGACCTGTTGTCAACAAAACAGCCTATGAAATTACTGTTGAGCGGAAGCAGGCTGGTTATCTGTTTGAGGAAATCCCTTATCTCCCTGATATAGTTCAGTTGCCTGAGGGTGATTACTGTTCTGATCCCCTTCATATCCTCAGCATCATAGAAATAGTGCCGTGAAGAAGGGATTACAAGCATGCCTGATTCCTTTATCAGGTCCATTCTGTCAAGGTAGTCTATCAGGCTCTGGCGAACCTCAAGATCAAGCTCATTGAACAGGTGAGTAAGCCCGCTGTCCCTTAATGACAGCTTGCGCGGACTCACCCTGACAACAGCCTGGTCCCTTACGGTTTCATTATTCAACCCGACGGTTCCTTTTTCCATACTACGACAGATGCCTTCCTTGAAACAATTTTTATGCCAGTAACCTTAGACAGTTCCCTTGTTGAGGGATTTCACACCGAAGATATTGACTCTTCATCATAACAACCAAACTATTTTGATGTTCAACCATCCATCTTTGACCAACGGAAGGAAACAGTTGATGATCAAAAATGGCACTTCAGGGTTCAGGGTATGAAAGGAACATTTTTCAGTGTTCAATCCGAAACTCACTGTATCCTGCCGGAGGTCCCTCAGTAACTTCAGTGTGGTCTACAAAGCCCATCCCGGGGCCTCTTCCGCACCATGCGGCAAGCTCATCCAGTTTCTCCCTGCTTCCCTCTGCCTCAAGGTAAACGGTGCCATCAGGCATATTCTTCACATACCCGGTCAACCCCAGCTTCCATGCCTCGCGGGCAGCACTCCACCGGAAGCCCACACCCTGAACCTTCCCGGTGACATGTATCCTGTAAAGGGTCCTGTTTTCCACCCTTCCCGCTTCTTTTCTGCCTGAAAACAATGAGCACATTCCAAAATTTTATTTTACAATTTAATCAAAATTTATTCAATTTCCACCCTTGTTTTGTTCCTTTGCCGTATCATGAGAAACATTTTTTTCGCAATAATTCATTTGAAGAAACTGGGATACCATACCGGATGAAGAGGGGATGGAAAATAGCGATAGTGGCAACAGCCGTGATTCTTTTTATCCCGGTCTTTTTTATAGGCTCTGTCAACGCCGGGATGTTCGGACGAATGCCCGGAAAGAAGGAACTCCGGAACTACCGTAACGCAACAGCCTCTGTTGTACTATCTTCCGAAGGTGAAACAATCGGCAGGTTCTGGTCTGAAAACAGGTTAACCATTACCTTCGGTCAGTTGCCGCAGGATCTCATCAACGCGCTGGTGGCAACAGAGGATGCCCGTTT
>SBFZ01000250.1 GCA_006227095.1 Bacteroidota bacterium
CTGCCATGTGACACCGGGGAGGTGTAACGGGTGAAGCAGGTCCCGGGTCATTACCGGAACCTGCCAGCGAGACATCAGCAACTCATCAACCTATCCCACAATCAAAACGCACCGATGCCTTTCACACCCTGACGGGTGCATTATCTTCCGCGCCCCTTTACATTACCGCGCGGAGCTGTTGCCCCGGTGGCAGCGGCCATTTCTTCCGGACCCGCAGTTCCGTCTGCCAGTTCATCTCCCGGCTCATCACCGATCAGTTCCTTTGTCCTGCTGCCTGAGCCAAGCATGACCAGGTCAGAAGCCACAATCTCCGTGACATTTCTCTGGTTGCCGTTCTTGTCAGTGTAGGTGCGGTAACTTATACGCCCCTCAATGCATACCTCTTTGCCCTTGCTGAGGAACCTTGATGAGAGATCTGCAAGACCATTCCATGCCACGATGGTGTGCCAGGTGGTTTCCTCGATCCTTGTCCCTTCACCGTTTTTGTAACTCTCGTTGGTAGCAAGGTTGAAATGAGCAACCTTCTTCCCGTTCTCAAGCGTTCTGATCTCCGGATCCTGCCCCAGGCGTCCGATCAGCTGTACTTTGTTTCTTAATGCATTCATGACCAAGTTTTTTGAGTTATTAATGCTGTTAACGATACAAATTTGCACCCTCCCTTCCGGATGATCCGGTTAATAATCATTTCTATTCAGTTACCAGTCGTTTATATCCGTTTGTAAACGGTTTAAGGAATAGTAATCAGAATGATATGAAATATGTTATATGCCATTTCAGGCATATTTATACTATCTTTATGAAAACATTACTGCTGTGGAAAGAGTATGTCTTGACTGCGGAGCCAGGCTCCTGGGACGGTCTGATAAGAAATTCTGTTCCGACCAGTGCCGCAACAACTACAACAACCGTCTTAACCGTGACCAGAACAATTATGTCCGCAACGTTCATGCCCAGTTAAGGCGGAACAGGAAGATCCTGTCAGACCTTTATGAGGACGGCCATCATCGTATTCACCGTGATGCACTGTTTGCGCAGGGGTACAATTTCACATTTTTTACTCACCTTGTTGAGACGAGGGATGGTCAGCACTGGTCATACTGTTTTGAGTACGGTTTCCTGGAGGCTGAAGCGGGTTACCTGGAGCTTCAGAAAAGCAGCAGCTACCTTGAGTTGGGAACGGAAGAGGAAATCTGAAGGGTGGTATGGATGAGCCCGAAAAAAGGATATGCTGCAATTTATCACCTGCGTCATCGTGCGGAGTGAGTTTAAATATTCCTATTTTTGAAGTTCCAAAAATAAAGGGGAAAATGAAAACGATACTAATAGCAGCATTCTCGTTGCTGCTTGGATTTTCTGCCGCAGTTCAGGCGCAGACGGTTTATGAGCATAACTATCTTGTAAAGGTGGGTGACACTGCGCCCGATTTCACCATAAGGGAAGCAGGTGGTGAAAGTTACCGGTTGTCTGACCTCAGGGGAAAGGTTGTAATGCTTCAGTTTACCGCCAGCTGGTGCAGTGTCTGCCGCAAGGAGATGCCTTTTATCCAGGATGAGATATGGAAGCCTGGGAAGGAGCAGGGGCTACTGGTAATTGGTATTGACCGTGATGAGCCGGAGGAAACGGTGAAGAAATTTGCTGCCGACATGAAGATAACATATCCCCTTGCCCTGGACCCGGGGGCTGAAATATTCGGACTCTTTGCGGAGAAGGAAGCAGGGGTTACCCGGAATGTAATCATCGACCGTGATGGAAAAATCATCTTTCTCACCCGTCTTTTCGAACGGGAGGAATTTGACCGGATGAAGGAGGTGATCTTCGCCGAACTGGCAAAAAAATAAAAAATCTGCCCTCTTTCCTGCCGTCCAATGCAACCTTTGGACCATTTCCTGCGTTTATGAGAACAATAACTACTGTTCCATAAACAAAAACTGAGAGAAATGAAAAAGTTAATTGTTATTGCGCTTGCCTTCCTTCTTGCCGCACCGCTCTTTTCACAGGTTAAATTCGGTCTCAAGGCGGGAGTAAGCACCGACTTCACATTTACAAACCTTGACCTTTCACAGGCCAGTGTTGATGTCATTGTTCAGAACGCCAAGAGTGCTGAGTGGGGATTTCAGGGCGGAGCGTTCCTGAGGGTCTCATTTGCAGGTCTTTACCTTCAGCCTGAGTTCCTGCTGGCAACCGCTGCAAATACTCTTACCTATGAGGGTGTTGTTGACGGACAGCCGGTTGATGAACTGCTTGAACAGAAATTCACGAAGCTGAATATTCCCGTTTTACTGGGTGTCAAGCTCGGACCGGTCCGCCTTAATGCAGGTCCGGCAGCCTCGATTCTCCTTTCTGAGCCGGCTGATATGACTGAGATTGCAACTTACAAGACTGCAACTTTCGGTTACCAGGCAGGCATAGGGGTTGATCTTTTCAAAAAACTGACCCTTGATGTCAGGTATGAGGGGAATCTGAATCAGTTCGGAGACGGCATTACCATCGGGGGTGAAACATTTGAATTTGATGACAGGACAGGTGCCCTTCTGGTGCATGTAGGGCTGATATTCTGATATGAACAACATAGAAAAGAGCTCTTCCGCAGGTTGCCGGAAGAGTTCTTTTTTTATTTTTACACAAACATGATTACGAACCCTTGATGATTCTGGCCGGAACTGCCATATCCCTGCTTTTAAATCTTCTTGCGGTTTTCTACCTGATCTCGGTATTTGCCATCTGCCTGATGATAGTATTCGAGAACAGGAATCCGCTGAAGACTCTTTCGTGGCTGCTGGTGATTCTTTTTGTACCTGTAATAGGGGTTATCGTATATTTCTTTTTCGGCCGCAATTACCGCAAGCAAAAGATCTATACCCGGAAGAGCATGGCTGACAGTGCCAGGATGGCTGACCATGCTGACCGGCAGGTGATGCTTCTGTCAGGGGTTCTGTCAGGCGAGAGTGATGCCGTAAGGTCAAAGGAGCATCTTATTCACCTGATGCTCCGAAACAACAGATCCCTTCTTACTCTCGACAACAGGATTGATCTCCTGGTCAACGGACGGCAGACTTTCCCCGCGATGCTTGATGCCATTGCCTCGGCGAACAGCTTTATCCACCTTGAGTTTTACAGGATTGAGCCTGACACGCTGGGTATGGAATTCAGTGAGCTGATGATGCGCAAGGCGAAGGAAGGGGTGAAGGTGAGGGTTATTTATGATGATGTGGGGAGCTGGAACATCCGGAAGCCCTATATTAAAATGATGCGTGAGGCCGGGGTGGAGATTTACCCTTTCATGCCGGTCAGATTTCCGAGTTTCTCCAGCAAGATAAACTACCGCAATCACAGGAAGATCCTGGTTGTGGACGGAAAGGTAGGTTTTGTAGGCGGCCTGAATATTGCTGACAAGTATCTTCATGGCCTGCCTCACCTGGGCCCATGGGTTGATACCCATCTCAGGGTGGAGGGTGAAGCCGTTGCAGCTCTTGACAGGGTATTCATTGCTGACTGGGATTTTGTCAGCGGGGAGGAACTTCCTCCTGACCGGTCACTGGACAATGTTTTACGGACTGAAAACAGGTGCCTCGTACAGGTTGCTTCCAGCGGACCCGATACTGACTGGGCCAACATCATGCAGGTCTATTTTTCAGCCATCGCAACTGCAAAATCATCAATTTACCTGACATCTCCGTATTTCAGCCCTGATGAAAGCCTGCTTACTGCCCTGAAAACAGCTGCGCTGAGCGGGGTTGACGTAAGAATGATCTTTCCGGAATCCTCAGACTCGATTATCGCAAACTGGAATACCCGTTCCTACATAACGGAACTGCTTGAGGCGGGAGTCCGCATCTTCCTCTACCGGAATGGATTCATACATTCAAAGTACCTTCTTGTAGACAATATCTTCTCCTCAGTCGGTTCGCCCAATGTTGATGTCCGCAGTTTTGACCTCGATTTTGAAGTGACAGCCCTTGTCTATGATGAGGATTTCGCGCTGCGGCTCGGGGTGTTGTTTGCAGAAGACCTCAAGAACTGCACTGAGATAAGGCTGCATGACTGGGAAAAACGGAGGAAGAGAGACCGGTACAAGGAATCAATGGCAAGGATATTCGGTCCGCTCTATTAAATTTGCACCCGATGAAAAAAATAATACTGACATTTTTCTATATCCTGCTTGCAGGGGGCCTGACCCTTGTCATCCTTCTCTGGGCAATGGTACTGAGGGAGAATGTGAAAGTCAGTGAACCGGTCAGGATATACATACCCACCGGATCAGACTTTGGTGCCCTGACTGATACGCTTATGAGGGCAGACCTTTTACGCAGCCGCAAGAGTTTTCTTGTTACGGCACGCCTCAAGTCGTTCGGAAAGAATGTTAAACCCGGGTCTTATGTGATTGAACCGGGTTTAAGCAACAACAGCCTGGTCAACATGCTGCGGTCAGGCCTGCAGACACCGGTCAACGTGACCTTCAACAACATTCGCACCCTTGATGAACTGGCAGGCAAAATCGGTCGTCAGATTGAGGCTGACTCAGCTTCCCTGGCATCCTTTTTCAATGACGAGACGAATTTTTCCCCTGACGGCTTTGACAGGAATACCCTGATTTCGATCTTTATTCCCGATACATACCATCTTTACTGGTCTGTTGATGCACGTGGCTTTTACCGCAGGATGCTGAAGGAGTACCGCGATTTCTGGAATGATGAACGGACAGCACTGGCTGCCTCAAAGGGACTGACACCTGCGGAGGCGTCTGTCCTGGCTTCCATTGTGGATGAGGAAGCATCGAAAGAGGACGAAAAGCC
>SBFZ01000015.1 GCA_006227095.1 Bacteroidota bacterium
CGGCACTTCCGTATTTGCCGGGAGTGTTGCCATGATGTATCCGTTTCCGTCAAGTGTCACCTCTGCCATACCTATCCTTTCCAGTTCTCCGGCCAGTCGTTCTGCAAACAGCATCTGGCTCTCTGATGAGGGTGATGAGGAGCTCGATTCATCCGGCCTGGTCTCAAACCGCACATAATCAAGAAATCTGTCAAGAAGATTTTGCATCCGCTATTTTTTGGTTCAGCAGCTAATATAATATATTATCGGTAAAGGTCCGGCACCTGTTGCCTGGAAGGGTCTTCCCTCAACGGAGGAGAATATTTCCCAGCAGCACCCTTCCGCTTTTCCAGTAAGCCCTGAAATACGGATCATCAGAGATATATACAACCATACCCCTTCCGACAGACTCCGAGGCTATCACTCCGGTGTTTTTTACCTTCTGTCTGAATTTGTATCCGGCAAATCCTGCCACCGGGTTATTGTCTGTTATATAGCCTATGTTGTTTCCTTTCTCCAGGAAGGGGAGCCCTTCACTTCTCTTCATCAGGAACCACTCTTTTCCAAGGCCGTATGCATATGGGTGTGTTTCGTCGAGGCGGACCCTGAAGATTGCTCCGGCGGACCGTTCGGCAGCAGAAAAGCGCCTCTGATCTTCATACCGTTTCAGCATGACAGTGTCTGCAAATGTTGGTTTTACATTTTTCTTCTCCTCGGTTTCCTTCGCCTCCCAGGCCTTGCCCAGGGCAGTGGTCTTTTCACCCCTGAAAAGTGTTATTGCGCTGTCCATGGCAATCACTCTTCCCCCTGCATTTACAAACGCCATGATCTTCTCCTTAGCCTCGGTGAGTGACCCGCCGGGGAGTATGAGGATATCAAACCGGGTGAGGTCAGCGTTTTTGAGTCCTGAAACATCCACTATTGTCACAGGGTATTCAAGCTCCCTTTCCAGGAAATACCATATTTCCCCGAAGGCCTGTGATGTTCCTTCTCCTCCGGCAAGGGCTATCGCAGGTTTTTCCCTGGCAGGTGAATAATCTGATCCGAGATCCTTCCCGGTTGCCACCATCCCTCCATCCATTGCGACAGGCATGACTCCGCTGGCATTTGCTGCGGTCCGGACTTTGTCATCAAACTGTTTTTCACTGAGGTTGTCACCGCGCGCCACAATTACTGACCCCCGGCTGAAACTTTTACCATCGTATGTAAAGGGGTGACGGGTATACCGTACCTGTAAACCTGCCTTGAACAACTGAGCCATGAATTTCAGTTCGCTGAAGCCGGTCATTGAGGCTGCCCAGGCATACGGCTTCAGGGTGTCAGGCGGCGAAGCGGCACCGGCGGGTTCTGGTGTTTTTCCGGTCACGGCGTCATCAGCTGCGGCTATTTTCTCCTCAGTGGCATATGCCTCCAGGTTATAGACATAAGGCAGTGCCCATGCTGTCAGGTCATAGCTGATTGAATCCGATGACCGTGAGTCAGGTTCGAACAGAACCTGCATAAGCCTCCCCTGTGGCTGGAATGCGCTGACAATGATGTCATTTTTCTCCAGGGTGACGCTTCCTTCCCTGTCGAGCCTGTAGTCATATGCCTGAATCTTTTTCCCGGTGATGCGCGGGTGTGCATACCTTATCTGGTTGCTTTCGAGAAGGGTTTTGAGTGATTCAATGGAAGCCTGATCTGATGTTCCCTTTATTATAACCGTTTTGTACCTGAAAGCCGGTTTTGATGCCGCCGAGCTGAAGAACTCGTAAAATCCCTTCATCAGCTTGTCGCGGTTTTCGGATGCAGTGGCGACCACAGCCATAGAGGCAAGGTAGTGTCCTTCAATCCTTTCCTTGAGTGTCAGTGTGTCACTCCCGTTCCGGGCCAGGGAGAGGCCTGCCTGCGCACCTCCGCCCTGTTCAAAGGTAAAGCCCATCGCACCGTTGAACAGCGGCCAGGTGTCACCAAAGCTGGGACAGAAGAGATCAAAGTTGTCCTTGGTAAAGTATAGTCTGTAACTGGCATTAAACAATCCGGCGCTCTTCCTGCCCGTCAGTTCATGAAACTCCTTCTGCCACGGAGTGATGACCTCATGCCATGGCTCTGCCCCGGGAGGGAAGAAGTAGGTACTGCCTGACCCCATCTCGTGGAAGTCTGCATGTACCTGGGGCATAAAGCTGTTATACAGTTTCATGCGTGCCTTTGTCTCCTTCTGCTCATGCCAGCTCCAGTCGCGGTTCAGGTCAAACAGGTAGTGGTTCAGTCTTGCCGAGGGCCATCCCTGGTTATGTTCCCAGGCTTCAGGATTGCTGTTCGGGGGCCATCCCTGTGCCCTCAAATACCTTGTGGTGAAGAGGTCACGGCCGTCAGGGTTCTGGCAGGGATCAATGACTATGACCATGTTTTTGAGCCACTCGTCTGAGCCCTCCCATGACCGGGTTACGAGTGCATGCAGCACATTCATTGAGGCTTCTGCTCCTGCCGGTTCGGATCCGTGGACACTGTAAGCCAGCCAGACCACCGGCACCGGATCCGTCACCGGTTCTCCCTCTGCCAGTCCGGCACGCTGCAGGTTTGATTTTTTTATTTGATCCAGTCTTGACAGGTTCTCCGGAGAGGAGACAATACAGACAATAAGGGGCCTTCCTTCCCATGTCTCGCCGTACTGATAATAATCTGCATATGGAGACACATCTGCCACATGTCTGAAGTAGGCGTCAAGTACATGTTGAGGAGTGAACTGCTCACCCGGTTTGTAGCCAAGAAATTTTTCCGGTGTCATCAGTTCCTGTGATAACAGGCTGACTGCAAAACTGACAGCCAGCATCAAGGTGGTCAGAAATCTCTTCATTGGTAAAATCAATAGGATAAGGGTTTATTTCAGATATGGAACAGGCGGCCCAGACTTCGGCCTCTCTTCATCCTGTAGTGTATGAAGATAAAGAACATTGCAATAATTGTCAGTGACGCAGCGGTTACCACTGACCATTGCGGATTGTAGGAATCGCTTATCAGGCGGTCAGTAAGGTATTCGGTGATAAAGGTGAAAATAGCAAGGGCTATAAGAATGGTTGCCAGCAGGTTAAGTCCCCTGTAACGTGACAGGGAGTTCAGGAACAGCACACCGGCAGTCAGCATGCCGGCTGACAGTGCCAGCGGGCAGGCTAATGTGCGCGACCAACCGTTATTGCCTGTGAACAGGTCAACAAGCCAGAGAAAGACCAGGGTTGCAGCTGTGGCTGCGGTAATCACAATGAATGGTCTCTTTCTGAGGAGGTAGATGGCGGAGATGAAGACTATGAGATAACCCAGCGATGTTGTGGTGACAAGTGACCAGGTCATTCCCTTTCCGAATACCATATCAATGGCAAGGGTGATTATCACTCCCGAGACCAGCAGGAGCATGGTTATCTCATAGAGGTGTCTCGTGTTTTCAATTCTTGAAAGCCTGAACAGATCTGCAGCTGAGGCTACCCTTCCATGCCGGCTCTCCTCAGGCTCGCAGAGAGGACATTTGTCATTTCCTTCACCAAGGTCTACGCCGCAGTTTTTACATATTGCCATTGTTCTCCAGTTGGTTATCAGTGATTATTCGTACCGGCAATCCTGCCGAAGTGAGCCTTGATACAAAGGCTCTTTCAAGCTCTGTGTTGGCGGTAAGTGAGCCGAAAGTAACAATTGTATCAATGCCAAGGGTGATCAGGCCGGCAGTTATTTTGATATCCCTGTGGGGAGGGGGAGGGGTGACTGACATCGATTTCATTAATTCAGCCGCAGGTCCGACAGGGGTGACTCTTCCCATATTGGTGATGGTAGTCGTGAACTGGCTGGGGCCGAACCTGTTGTAAGCAAACCTGAGCACTGGGCTCTTTATGAAAAGGGGGATAATACGTATAAGAGGATTTTTCTCCTTGGAGACATTTCTGCTTATGACCTGTCTGATTCTCTTCTCATCGGTCATCAGTTGCATGGTAATTTTGGTTTCGCGAAGTATCTCCTCGAATGAGTAGTGTCCCATCCTAACGTCAATGGCCGGCATTGCGAAGAGTGAAAAGTTCCGCAGGGTTGTTGCGTCGTATCTTTTCCGGAGGTCAAACGGAACCTGAACTCTTATGTGGGGAGATCCCTGTCGTTGGGCGAGTCTTATTTCCTGAAGCACGAAGATCAGGGTGGCAGCAAGGTATTCAGTGATTGTGCTGCCGGCCTCCCTGGCGGTGACTGCAAGTTTATCCGCAGGCACCGAGAACTCGGTTGCCCTGAACCGGGGTGCATCACGCAGCCTGTATGGCAGGTGCCAGGCACGCGGCATCACAGCAGGACTGGGCATCCCTTTCCCGTAGTGCCTTGAGAAAAGATCGTCAGTACTCCCGGGCTGCGGACCTTCCTTCACTTCCGGGAAAGGCATTTCGGTTATCCCGGAGGCAAGCCTGAAATAGTTGTTGAGGAGTGTCTTCAGGAAGAAAATTGCTCCTCCGCCATCAGTAACGATGTGAAAGAACTCCACAGAAATAGTATTCTCCCTGACCAGGATCCTGTAAAGAAGCTCGCCGTTCATTGTCCGGGGAAAAGGCTGACAGCGGGGACCACTGTCTGCAAGCACCCTTGGCGGCCTCCCGTTGTACTCAAGGTAGTACCAGAAAAATCCCTTGCAAAGTTCCACACTGAAGAAGGGAAACAGCTTCGACGTCTCCTGAGATGCCTGAAGCAGCGCAGGCAGGTTTACGGGTTGAGCCAGGTGGACTGAAATGCGAAAAACACCGGTCAGCTCTGAGCCGGTAATGGCCGGATAGATCTTGGCCGCATTGTCAAGTTTCATCCATTCGCCCG
>SBFZ01000347.1 GCA_006227095.1 Bacteroidota bacterium
AAGGCAATACAGCTGCATCCGCTCGTCTGTACGGCTTTCAACGCCGACTTCGACGGTGACCAGATGGCTGTTCACCTTCCCCTCGGCAACGCTGCAATACTTGAGGCACAGATGCTGATGCTCGCATCGCACAACATCCTCAACCCGGCCAACGGGGCGCCCATCACCGTTCCCTCACAGGACATGGTTCTCGGGCTGTACTATATCACCAAGGCACGGAAAAGCACCGAGACCATCAAGGTCAAGGGAGAAGGATCTGTATTCTATTCACATGAGGAAGTGAGGATAGCCTTCAACGAGAACAAGGTCGACCTCCACGCCATCATCAAGGTTAAGGTTGACGATGTTGTTGACGGCAAGAAGGTCCATCACCTCATTGAAACTACTGTAGGCCGCGTGCTTTTCAATGAGTTCGTTCCCGAGGAAGTTGGTTACATCAATGAGCTTCTTACAAAGAAATCACTCAGGGATATCATAGGTAACGTGCTCAAAAAGGCCGGAACTGCAAAAACTGCAGATTTCCTTGATGCCATCAAGGACCTCGGGTTCCGCATGGCATTCACCGGAGGCCTCTCATTCAACCTTGATGATGTTATCATCCCAAGGGAGAAGGAGATGTTTGTCCAGGAGGGATATGAGCAGGTTGACGAGGTGCTTTCGAACTACAGCATGGGCTTCATCACCAACAATGAAAGGTATAACCAGATCATTGACATCTGGACCCATGTCAACGCACGCCTTACGCAGAGCCTGATGAAGCAGCTGTCAAATGACAAGCAGGGCTTCAACTCGGTATACATGATGCTTGACTCCGGTGCAAGGGGCTCGAAGGAACAGATCCGCCAGCTCTCAGGCATGAGGGGCCTTATGGCCAAGCCTCAGAAGTCGGGTGCCACAGGCTCTGAAATCATTGAGAACCCGATCCTTTCAAACTTCAAGGAGGGTCTTTCTGTTCTTGAGTACTTCATCTCAACACACGGAGCACGAAAGGGTCTTGCTGACACCGCTCTCAAGACCGCTGACGCAGGTTATCTTACCCGCCGTCTTGTTGACGTGTCACAGGATGTGATCATAACGGAAGAAGACTGCGGAACGCTCCGCGGACTGGTGGCTACAGCCATCAAGAACAACGAGGAGATTGTTGAATCACTCTATGAAAGGATTCTCGGCCGCACAACTGTGCATGACATCTATAATCCCCTTACCGGAGACCTTATCGTTTCGGCAGGGGAGGAGATCACCGAGGAGGTGGCTGCCGGAATTGACGAGTCGCCTATCGAGCAGGTTGAGATACGTTCGGTGCTTACCTGTGAATCGAAGAAGGGTGTCTGCGCCAAGTGTTACGGACGTAACCTCGCCACCGGAAGAATGGTTCAGAAGGGAGAAGCAGTGGGAGTCATCGCCGCACAGAGTATCGGTGAACCCGGTACCCAGCTTACCCTCCGTACATTCCACGTGGGTGGTACCGCTTCAAACATAACCACTGAATCAAGCCTTATTGCAAGGTATGGTGGTATTGCAGTGATTGAGGAAGTCAGGACTGTAGCCAAGAAGGACCCTGAAAAGGGTAACGTTGATATTGTAATAGGTCGTCTGGGTGAACTCCGTATTATTGACAAGACTACTGGAATTGCACTGACCACACATACCGTACCTTACGGAAGCAGGCTTTACATCAAGCCAAACCAGGAGGTACAAAAGGGTGATCTCATATGCGAATGGGATCCGTTCAACGCCGTTATCATCTCGGAGGTCGCCGGTAAGGTGGCATTTGACTACCTCATCGAAGGAGTCACTTTCCGTGAGGAGTCTGATGAGCAGACCGGCTTCAAGGAGAAGGTGATCATTGAGAGCAGGGACAAGACCAAGAACCCCACCATCAAGATCATGTCTCCCGAAGGTGTTGAGATCAAGGCTTATAACCTGCCTGTCGGCGCTCACCTTGTAACTGACCTGAACAAGATGGTTGAGGCAGGTGACACCATTGTCAAGATACCGAGGGCAGTAGGCAAGTCAGGTGACATCACCGGTGGTCTGCCGCGTGTTACCGAACTGTTCGAAGCCCGTAACCCGTCGAACCCGGCCATTGTTACCGAGATTGACGGAGAGGTTACATACGGCAAGATCAAGAGGGGTAACAGGGAGATTACAATTACCTCCAAGTCAGGTGAGATGAAGAAGTATCTAGTACCCCTTTCAAAGCAGATCCTTGTACAGGAGAATGACTATGTGAGGGCAGGTACCCCGCTGTCTGACGGCGCAATCACTCCCTCTGACATTCTTGCAATCAAGGGTCCGACAAAGGTACAGGAGTATATCGTCAATGAGATCCAGGAGGTATACCGTCTCCAGGGTGTGAAAATCAATGACAAGCACTTTGAGACCATCGTCAGGCAGATGATGCGCAAGGTTGAGATAATTGACCCGGGTGACACCAAATTCCTCGAGCGCCAGGTTGTTGACAAGCTGGAGTTCATGGATGAGAATGACTGGGTATACGGCAAGAAGATCGTGCTTGAAGCGGGTGACAGCCAGACCCTTAAACCCGGTATGGTGATTACTGCCCGTAAACTCAGGGATGAGAACTCACTGCTGAAACGCCGCGACCTCAAGCTGATAGAGGCAAGGGATGCTGTGCCTGCAACCTCACAGCAGGTTCTGCAGGGTATCACACGTGCCGCCCTCCAGACAAACAGCTTCTTCTCGGCAGCATCATTCCAGGAGACCACAAAGGTGCTCAATGAGGCAGCAATCCTTGGAAAGATCGATTTCCTCGAAGGACTCAAGGAGAATGTCATAGTTGGCCATCTCATACCAGCAGGTACGGGTCTCAGGGAGTACAACAACATCATCGTCGGCTCACTTGACGACTATGAGTCACTTGTACATTCCGGTCAGCAGACTGCCAGCGAGGTTGAACAGGACTAAAGCATAAGTATCATGTCAGACAACAAGAACCAGGGCCAGTTTAATATCGAACTCAGTGAAGATGTTGCTGAAGGTGTTTATTCAAACCTGGCGGTAATAACACACTCGCCTGCCGAGTTTGTCATTGATTTTATAAGGATAATGCCGGGCGTGCCCAAATCAAAGGTCAAGTCACGGATTATACTTACCCCGGAGCACGCCAAGAGGTTTGTGGCTGCCCTCAGTGACAACATCGCAAAGTATGAGGCTGTACACGGTCCCATACGGGAGGTGAAGGGTTCCGGACCTGTAATGCCATTCACCTTCGGAGGGCCGACAGCACAGGCATGATTAACCAATAGATCAAAGATGAGCCAGTTGAGAATTCAGCTGGCTTTCTTTTTTGCAGAGACCAAAAATAAACCTTATTTTGCAGTGTATTAACAGCTCATGAAAATGAAAGGAAAAAGGATAGCGGCCAACATAGCCCTGGGTATCGTAATAATTGCCGGGGTGATACTGACGGGGAGCTGCAAGAAACAGCCCAAATGCGGCTGCGACGGAGATGCACTTGACACACTGAAGGCAACACATGTCTATATTTCATATGATGAAGTAAACAAGACAGCCCGTTTTTCACCCATCTGGGACTCATATTCAATTTATTACTTCTGCAACCCTTCGGAATGGATCAGCGAGCTGACCAAGTTCAACCAGGGTGAGGAGATATTGGTATCAGGTCCCTACTTCTATGAGTGCAACTACCTGATGAACAGCAGCAACTCATACTACTACAGTTACATGAGGATTTACCAGATACAGGTAACCGGTGTTGCTGCATATGACTACGGAAAGTAGATTTTCACGGTACCAATGATGATCAACCCAAAGTGGCGGCCTTTAACATATCCTTTGTGGGGGCTGGCAATGTGGCGGAGTCACTTGCCAGAGGGCTTGCCGCTGCAGGTCACAGGATTGTATCGGTAACTTCCAGGAACGGTGAAAATGCAAGGGTACTGGCTGCTGCAGCGGGAGCCGAATGGCGCCCTGATCTGTCAGTCCCGGCAGAATGTGAAGTTGTGATCATCTCCGTGACCGATTCGGCTGTTGCCGGGGTGGCTGCTTCACTTGTTGTTCCGGAAGGTACAATAATAGCACATACTGCCGGCAGTGTGCCCCTGGATGCACTCGGGAGAAAGTCAGGTGCCGGTGTATTCTATCCTCTTCAGACATTCACAAAAGGATTTCCTCCTGATCTGAGAAAGGTCCCTTTCTTCATCGAGGCAACAGACAGCCGTACCCTTCAAATTCTCAGGGAGCTGGGAGAAAGTATCGGCACAGGCGTCTGGGAATGTGATTCCGTGGCCAGGAAACAGCTCCATGTGGCAGCCGTTTTTACAAACAACTTTTCAAACTACATGATGACTGTCGGAGACTCTGTCGCAGCTTCCGCAGGCATTGATGCGAAGCTTCTGAGACCACTGATGGAAGAGACGGTCAGGAAAGCATTGCGTACAGGACCTGAGGCTGCACAGACAGGACCTGCCGTGCGACATGATACCGGTACCATGGAAAGTCACATCGATTTGTTATCTTTCTCACCGCAATATCAGAAACTTTACCGGCTGGTCAGCAAAATGATCTCCGGTCATTACAGGAAAGGGAAAAAATGACCAATTTCAAGGAAGAACTCCGGAGGGTTAAAGCATTTGTCTTTGATATTGACGGTGTATTGTCAACTCAGACTATCGCACTTTCAGTCTGGGGCATTCCCCACCGTACAGTCAACCTCCGGGACGGTTATGCACTCCAGCTTGCCGTCAGGAAAGGATATCGCGTAGGCGTGATATCAGGGGCCAACTCGAAAGAGTATATCAAGCGA
>SBFZ01000259.1 GCA_006227095.1 Bacteroidota bacterium
AATAACCTGGCATCACTGACCGAGATGTCCCGGGAGATGGCATACAAGCATACCATCAGGGCTGAAGCCATTGATGAGAAGCTCTGGGCCAATGATTCGTCACGGGTTTATGGCATTCTGTATGACCTGAAGGGAAATACTGCATCAGCCGTGCAGTTCTTTGTCACCGACAGCACGAAACACTACCTGAGGGGGTCACTCTACTTCATGGCACAGCCCAATGAGGACTCACTCATGCCGGTCATTTCATTTCTCAGGGAAGATATAATCCACCTGATCGAGACACTGAACTGGAGATAGAACATGGGCTGCATCACAAAGCACTACCTGAACAAGGATACAGTAATAGGTGTCTGGAAGATCGAAGAGGATCTTGAAACCCTTCTCGGCATGGTTGAGATGGGACCTGAGGATCTGAAGAGGTATGAGATCTTCCGCAGCAACTCCAGGAAAATGGAATTTCTGAGTGTCAGGGCACTCCTGGCCGAGATGCTCGGAAGGGATGCAAGGATAGTATACAACAAAAACAACAAGCCATTTATCAAGGATGGCTCCCACTTCATAAGCATAACCCACTCGAACAAACTGACGGCTATCCTCATGAGCAAGGATGAACGGGTGGGTATTGACCTGGAGTACATGCGGGTAAACATCAATGCCTTCGCATCCAAATTCCTGAACAAAAAGGAGAAGATAACCCGCAGGTGGGCTGACCGTACCTACCATCTGTATATCCACTGGTGTGCGAAGGAAGCGATCTACAAGATATGCGACAAGGAAGGGATAAACATAGTCAATGACATCACCATTGAGCCCTTCGATGTGAGAGAGTCAGGTGAAATCAGGGGGTCAGTGGACAACGAAAGGATCAGTGACCGTTTCACCCTGTTTTATTCCAGGTATGACAATTACACAATTGTCTGGACAAAGAAGAAGCATGAAGGCTGAGATACCCTGGAAGAAGAGGAAGCTGGTGGCCCAGCTCATTGACCCTGACCGTGCCGGAGGGGATTCACTTGCAACTGCAGTCATGTATGCAGAGCGTGCTGGTCTTGACCTTTTCCTGACGGGAGGCAGTCTGACCAGCGTACCGGTAGAAGGAGTCACCGCGAGGCTGAAGCAGCTCACCTCAATTCCGGTGGTTCTTTTTCCCGGCAATCTCACACAACTCACCACCATGGCCGATGCCATCTTCCTGCTCTCACTCATCAGCGGGCGCAATCCGGAGCTGCTGATAGGCAACCATGTCATTGCCGCTCCTATCCTCAAGGATGTGAGGGAGAAGGTGATACCCGTTGGTTATATGCTGATTGACTGTGGCGGGGGGACGTCGGTGGAGTATATGAGCCAGACCTCTCCCATCCCGTCAGGAAAGAATGATATTGCAGTGGCCACAGCGGTTGCCGGTGAGATGCTCGGGATGAGAGCGATTTACCTTGAGGGGGGCAGCGGGGCTGGCAGGCCTGTTGATCCCTCAATGATCAGGGCTGTCAGGGACCAGCTCACCATCCCGCTGATAGTAGGGGGCGGACTTGACTCAGCCTCAAAGGTTGAGGAGGCATTTACTGCAGGAGCTGATATGGTTGTTATAGGCAACGGCTGCGAGCAGAACCCTGATCTTATCACCGGGGCATGCAGGGTAAGGGACCGGTTTAACAGCCATTCCGTGACTATCTGACAACATCTGCCTTACATTTGGCCTGCAGCTGCCTGAAGAATCCTTCAGAGTGACCTGGTTGTGGCAGCTATCTGAATAATTCGTGAAGCGGATCACCGCTGGAGGCACTGGGCAAGGGTACCTTGCAGAGCACTGACAGTGTCGTGGCTATATCACGTGTGCTGACACTCCTCGTAACCGAGGCCTTGCTGGCTGTCCATCCGTACCATATCAGCGGTACATGACTGTCATACTCCCAGGGTGAATTATGGCCCGTGACATTGTCAGTCTTCTCCACCCAGCCGGGATTGAACGCTACCATCACATCACCCGAACGTTGCTGACTGAAGTTGTTGCTCATCTTTCGCAACAGCCCGCCTGAGAAGTCGCTCATCTCAAAGGCCGAAGTTGGCACTGCAGCTGCGATACCGGAGAACTGCACCATGAACCTGGCTACCTTCTTCTGTATATCTTCAATATTGATCTTGGCATCTTCTATCAACCCGCGGTTGAGAAAGATCTGGCTGTCATAGAAGCCTCTTACCCAGTCACCCTGTCCGTAGATGGCATTTAGGTAGCTTCGGAGAAGCTGGAGCGACTGGTTAAGCCTGAAATAGCCGGAAGGTATCCGGCTCTGTTCAAGCACTGCCGGGATCTCAGAGACCCCATGGGCAGAAACCAGGCAGACAAGGACGTTCTTCTTTCCCAGTGACCCGTCTATCTTCTCGAGCAGCCTTGCAATATTCCTGTCAAGTCTCACAAGGGCATCTGATATCTCCACGGATGAAGGGCCGAAACGATGGCCGATATAATCGGTAGCTGAATAGGTGACCGCAAGAAAATCAGTAACCTCATCCTGACCCAGCTGTTCATTGTCAATGAGCCTCAGGGCAAGGTCAGTGGTGAAATCATCTGCAAAAGGGGTCTCACGAAGCACCGAATAGTCCCGGGTCACATTGATCAGTCTCCCTTTGGTTGACATTGACTTAAGGTCATAGGGGAACCATGTCTGGCCGTTGAAGCCCCTTTCAAGACTGCTTGAGTCAGGCTGGCATCCCGGGTATGTTGCCGGGTCAAGAAGCGGCTTCCATTCCTGGTTGAGATACTGCCCGGGCAGGAGCATGGCATTGAGATCCATGAGCCACGGAGGGAGGTTACGGGTATAATAGGTGCTCGACATCCAGGTGCCGGTGCGGTCATCATACCAGAAGGCACCGTCAGCGGCATGCCCGGCCGTGATGATGGCTGACATCTCCCTGATACCTATTCCGTAAACCTTTGAACCGCCGCATGATGACATCTGCAGTTCATCGGCGAAAGTCGAGGAAAGTAGGTTGACAGGCGAAAAGAGACCGGTCTCAAAGCTACCTCCAACAGGACTGGCATTGGCATCCTGAACACAGTATATCATCTCATTGTTGAACGGATGAAACCATGAGTCAGAGGTGATCCCGTGGGCTGAGGGAGAAGCACCGGTTGAAATGGTTGCAAATCCGGGCGCTGCCTGAGTGGAGAGGTAGTCAATTGAGGCATTGCGGTAATAGGTACCCTCATTGATCATTCTCTTCATCCCGTTGTCAGGGAGAATATCCCAGATCCGCTCAAGCTGGTCATAGCGAAGCTGCTCAACTATGATGCTTATGACAAGCCTGGGTTTTTCAGGCGGGATGTAAGCCGACTGGGATGTGGCAGAGAGAGTAAATACAAGCAGATAAAGTATTGTGTATAACCGTTTCATTGTATAAGATCGTGCTTTGGAAATAAGCTCCAAAATTATCAGTTTTACCATTACCTGCAAAGTGGCCCGGAAAAGATATCACCACATGTCACCGGTTTATCAACCGGGTGATGACCGCTTTGCCCCTGACCATCGGACCATCGGGTTCCTTCATTGCCGATATTATATACAATCCCGGGGGAAGTGCACTGAAATCACACTCCAGCGGAACGCCTGGCTGGAGGGTAGCCGGGTAACTGGTGACAAGGGCACCGCCGGCCGTGGTGAGAGTGATGGTTACCTGACCGGTGACTGCTGCCGGGGGCATGATGCTGAACCTGCCGTCAGACGGATTGGGATAGACAAGCAGTCCCGATTCAGGAGGATCAGGGTATGAGATACTGCTCTTCTCAAGCCTGACATCCCTTATTATTCCCGGAATGGCATCTGTGAGTTCAGCCATAATGTCAAGAGATTCATAACCGGGGCAGGAAAAGGTGAGGTTCCAGGTGCCGGGCGGAAGCAACCTGCAGTACTCACCTGTTATGGTATCTGACCAGACCTGTGATGAATCAGTATCATGAAAAGCGATTGATATCCTTGCGCTCAGGGGGTCGCCGGTATCTGCATCCGTCACCGTTCCTCTTACACCGGTCAGTGCTTCTGCAATATACCTGAGCAGTGAGCGGTGGTTCCAGTCCCACATTGTTTCGAGATTCGAACCGGGAGTCATTTTGGTATCATCAAGCTCAATGGTCACTTCCCGACCTCCAAGGGCCCAGGTGATATAGTCCTGCCTTCCTCCCCTGATGAGATACCACTGCCATCCGCGTGTTACACCGTTGTCAAGGAATGTCATGTATCCCGGTGCTGCATGAAGGTGTACCGTGTCGGCATAGCGCCGGCTGATTGCATAGAACCATTCATCATCAGCATGGTTCCTGGTCCACTTGTCCCACGGGTAGTTGACCACCTCTGCCCCTCCGTGAAGGTTTACCGAGAGGGCAAAGCGCCGCTGCTCCATGAACCGGATCATATCAAGGGTCTCCTTCTGGAGCGGTGGCGGGGAGCTCACCTCCGGGTCAGGGTAATTGCGATTGAGGTCATAACCGTTGCTGTTGACCCTGACGGGATATATCATGGTGTCATTGTCACGGTACATGCCGTCAGGATTGGCAAGCGGATTGATCCATATCTCGAGGCCTGTCACCAGCTCCTCTGCGAGCTCCCCGCCGCCGGCGCTGCCGCGGGAGGCCAGGTATTCAGCCAGCCGCATGAGCAGCACGAATCCGGCGGTCTCATCACCATGGATGGATGATGTGAGAAATACTTCCGGTTCCTGTTCATCGATAGACGGATTGTCAGATATCTTGAGGGCAAGTATAGCCCTGCCCATAATGCTGAACCCAATTGT
>SBFZ01000225.1 GCA_006227095.1 Bacteroidota bacterium
TCTGAACCGTGGCTTCCGCCACAGTAACCGGGTTCTCTGACGGCCTGTAGTAGAGGTCGTCGTTATAGGCTCCTGAGTAGCGCAGTGATGTGCATGCGCCTGTCGTCAGAAGCACTGCCGGGATTATGTACCAAAACCTTTTCATTTCAATCTCCTCCTGGTTATCTTCTCAAAATTATACAAATTCCGTACCAATTCTGCTCAGGGAGCCAGATAATTATCATTCTGCCCCCGGAATAAAAATAACCGGTTCGGATATTGCTCCCTTTCAGGTTAATAACTTTTGTCTATTTTTACGCCGTCTTTTCAAAGGGTAAACAAATATACAAAGCGATAACATAGGAATGGCCAAGTTTCTTACAAACAGGGATGAGAATTATGCACAGTGGTACAATGACCTGGTTATAAAGGCAGATATGGCTGAGAATTCGGCCGTGAGAGGCTGCATGGTCATAAAGCCGTACGGATATGCAATATGGGAGAAGATCCAGGCGGAGCTTGACAGGATGTTCAAGGCCACCGGGCATGTGAATGCCTATTTTCCCCTTTTCATCCCCAAGTCGTTCTTCAGCCGGGAAGCAGCACATGTAGAGGGCTTTGCGAAGGAGTGCGCGGTGGTCACACACTACAGGCTCAGGAACTCACCTGACGGAAAAGGAATTGTTGTTGACCCTGATGCCAGGCTGGAAGAGGAACTGATTGTAAGGCCCACTTCTGAGACCATCATCTGGAATACCTACAAGGACTGGATACAGTCATACCGTGATCTGCCGCTGCTGATCAACCAGTGGGCCAACGTTGTCAGGTGGGAGATGCGTACCAGGCTTTTCCTGCGCACCACCGAGTTCCTCTGGCAGGAGGGTCATACTGCTCATGCCACCATGGAGGAGGCCAGGGAGGAGGCAGTGAAGATCCTCAACCTGTATACCGACTTCGTAGAGAACTATATGGCAGTACCTGTGGTAAAGGGAGTCAAGACCGAGAGTGAGAAGTTTGCCGGTGCAATTGACACCTATACCATTGAGATGCTGATGCAGGACGGCAAGGCACTGCAGGGTGGAACCAGCCACTTCCTCGGTCAGAATTTTGCAAAGGCCTTCGATGTGCAGTTCACCAACCAGGAGGGTAAACTTGATTATGTGTGGGCCACATCATGGGGGGTGACAACACGTCTTATAGGAGCGCTTATTATGGCTCACGCCGACAATAACGGGCTGGTGCTGCCGCCGAAGCTTGCCCCGATACAGGTTGTCATAGTTCCTATTTACAAGGGCAATGACCAGCTTGATGCTATTTCACAGATAGCCGTTGACCTCAAATCACAGCTTGAAAAAGCAGGCCTGACGGTCAAATATGACAATCGTGATACCCAGAAACCCGGATTCAAGTTTGCCGAGTATGAGCTGAAAGGCGTTCCGGTGAGGCTTGCCATAGGTCCGCGCGATGCGGAACAGGGAACAGTTGAGGTTGCCAGGCGTGATACACTCACAAAGGAAACCGTCAGCCGTGACAACATTGTTGAATATGTCAGCAACCTGATGGAGGAAATACAGAAGAATATCTTCAGGAAGGCTGTTGAATTCCGCGACAGCAATACCTGGCGGGCTGACACATGGGAGGAGTTCACTGACATAATTGAGAACCGCGGTGGCTTTGTTCTTGCACACTGGGACGGCACACCGGAGACAGAAGAAAAGATCAAGGATCTCACAAAGGCCACAATCAGGGCTCTGCCGTTCAACAATCCTGACGAAGAGGGAAAATGTATCCTCTCAGGCAAGCCCTCTGAAAGAAGGGTTCTTTTCGCAAGAGCCTACTAGATCAGCCGTTTTTCAGCGAGTAATCCCGGCCTGCGGTGATTTGGGCAACGGTAAATAATATTTATAAAATGCCAGCCCGTTGCTTTTATGTGTAATAATTCGCTAATTTTATCAATCACGTAATTGAGTTGATATGGCTGATGAAAATTCGCAGAAAAAGGTTGTGATAATAGATACCCTCAGGCATAAGTCTGTCCTGAAACAGAAGGTATTTGACAACACCGCCACTGCATTCATGCTGGTAAAGGACATACTGAAGAACCTGGCCCGTGATGTAAACAGCAACCTGGCAGGGGTTGACCCCCGGATCAGGATGGAATATACTGACAGAAGCAATTTTGACGCCCAGCTCAAGGTGGCGGCTGACCTGCTGCTTTTCAGCATGCACTCCAATATCTTCCAGTTTGACCGTGAACACCCGGCATGGAAGACAGCCTATATCCAGAAAGACAAAAACAACTCATACAGCGGTATAATCAACATCTACAACTTCCTGGCAGATTCATTCAAGTACTCGAGGCTTGATGACCTGGGCTACCTGATAGCCCGTATCTTCATCAACCATGAAAACCAGTACCTCGTGGAAGGGAAAAGACAGATGGGAATGCTCTTTACCAATTACGGCAATGAGGCCTTCAGTCCGGAATCACTTAAAAAAATAGTCTATACCGCAATAAACTATTCGCTTGAATTTGACCTCCTGGTACCTCCCTATGACACGGTGAAGATAGCGTCAGTAGGCCAGGCGGAGTCGAAGATACAGCACTCGAGGCTCATAACAGGAAAAAGACTCGGGTTCCAGTTCAACTCTGATGACGTCCTGGATGACAATTCAAAGCAAAGTGAACCGATGCAGAAATAGAACTGTCACTCCTTTTTTTTCTTCCCTTCTGACAATCATCCTGCTTGTTCCGGGTATCCATTGTGTTGCCCAGGATACGGCTGCACAGGATACACTATCCAGGGCCTTTTATGATTCCCTGAAAGTCAGGGCCGAGAAGAGAAGACTTACAAGCCTTCTCTATGATATGATAATCGTCTCACCATCTCCTCCCGGCAATGCAAGGGAAGAGATGACAAGCAGCTCATATTATGAACCTTACAGCGGCAGGATAATACGCAACAGGGAGTTGATAAGGCTTGATGCCTTCGGGCAGGACATTGACAATCCTGAAGGCAAAACACCTTCGAGGGCAGAAAAATTTGCAAACTCAACATATACAAAGACAAGAAGGTTCGTGCTGAATCAGCATCTCCTCTTCAGGGATGGAGATACCGTTTCTCCGCTGTTATTATCTGATAATGAGCGCCTCTTGAGAGAACTGCCATTCATTGATGATGCCAGGATCACCGTAGTACCCGTTGACAGCAATCTTGCCGATATTGCCGTGGTGGTAAGGGAAAAATATCCCATAGGGCTGAATGTAAGCCTCTCATCAATAGAGAGAGGGAATGTCACTCTTTTCAGCAGGAACTTTGCAGGCCTGGGACATGAACTGGAGATAAGCCTGCCATACAAATTCGACAGATACCCTGCCCCCGGGATAGGTATAAGCTATTCCGTGCGGAATATCGCACGAACATTTTCCGATCTGGGCCTGGAATTTGCTGACGGTCTCGGAACCACACGCGCCGCCGGAATCTTAAAAAGGGGTTTTGTCACTTCTGAGACTAAATATGCCTGGTCGGCCTCTGTGATTTTTACCCATACCACCGAGGATCTTGACACCATGATCAATCCTGCTCCGCTTATGTTCACCAGGCAGGATTACTGGGCAGCAAGGTCATTCATGATTGACCGGAGCAGCGTTACCAGGCTGATAGTTACAGGGAGGTATATGCATAACAATGTATTTGCAAGGCCGGGAATAGATGATAATTCCTACTACAGGTACCAGAACTACCAGATTGTGACCGGGAGCCTTGCGGTCACATCACAGCGTTTCATAAATACTTCATTGATATATAGTTATGGCCGGACGGAAGATATTCCGTACGGTTACATGGCCGAAGTGACGGGGGGCAGGGAGAAGAATGAGTTCAAATGGCGGACATACGGAGGTGTGACACTGTCATACGGGAATTTCTTCAACAGGATTGGTTTTCTTTATGCCGGGGCAGGGGTTTCTGCATTCTATAATAATGGCGGTACGGAACAGGGTATGGTACAGGGTGCAATAAGGTACTTCACCCCCCTGGCCGCTCTTGGCAGGTCAAGGATACGCACGTTCGTAAACTGCAGTTACACCAGGGGTTTCAACCGGTATTCAGATGAGCTTCTCTATTTCAGGAATGACGGGTTGATAAGAGGCTTCCGGAATGACTCCGTCAGCGGATGTACACGTCTCGCATTTTCGCTCGAGCCTGTGCTTTTTCTTCCAAGGCCGGTAATAGGTTTCCGTTTCGCACTGTTCGCCTTTGCTGATGCGGGAGTGCTCGCACAGGGGGGATTCACTGAAGGTGATTACAGCATGGTCACAGCGGTGGGTGCAGGTGTCAGGCTGAGAAATGACCAGCTGGTGCTCAACACTTTGCAGATAAGGCTGGCATGGTATCCGGGCTCGCCACCATGGTCTGAGAGTTCACTGATCACCGCCGACGGCCTTGTAAAACTGAAGCCTCCCCGGTTTGAGCCCGGTCCTCCCGGGGTGACCCCGTTCAGGTGAGAGATGCATCTTTTTAACCTCAGGCCGGTTCCAGTCCGGTGATGATTCCTACCTTTGCATAAACCGGAATATGATGCTCAGCAGGTTTCTGGAATACTCAGCACAGGAGAGGCTCTTCGCCAAAGGCAGCAGGCTGCTGCTTGCCGTCAGCGGCGGCATTGACTCCATGGTTATGGCATGGCTGATCAGGGAGGCAGGCATAGAACACTCGGTAGCCCACTGCAACTTTTCCCTCAGGGGAGAAGAATCTGACGCCGACGAGGAGTTTGTCAACACCTGGGCACGGTCAAACAATATTCC
>SBFZ01000120.1 GCA_006227095.1 Bacteroidota bacterium
GAAGGAAGATCCGCTCGAGATCCTCGAGGTAGACAACAGCGCTGTCCGTGAAGCACAGCTCCGCAGGCTGGCACAGCTGAAAGCCGGCCGTGACGAGGAGGCATGCCAGAGGGCCCTGGAAGCCATCACCCATGCCGCTCAGACAGGGGAAGGAAACCTGCTGGAGCTGGCCGTGGAGGCAGCATCAAGGAGGGCAACCCTCGGCGAGATATCATATGCATGTGAAAAAGTAGCAGGGAGGTATAAAGCAGTGATAAGGACAATTTCAGGAGTTTACTCTTCAGAGTACAAGTCGGATGCCGACTTTGAAGAGGCAAAAGCCATGGCATCGGAGTTTGCGGCCAGGGCAGGCAGGCAGCCGCGCATCATGATAGCCAAGATGGGTCAGGATGGCCATGACCGCGGCGCCAAGGTGATATCAACCGGCTATGCCGACATAGGCTTTGACGTGGACATCGGGCCTCTCTTCCAGACACCCGCCGAGGCTGCAAGGCAGGCAGTGGAAAATGACGTACACCTTCTTGGCGTTTCAAGTCTGGCAGCCGGCCACAAGACACTTGTCCCGCAGGTGATAAGCGAGCTGAAGAAACTCGGACGTGAGGATATCCTGGTTATCGCAGGAGGGGTGATACCTCCGCAGGACTACCAGTTCCTTTATGATTCCGGCGTGGCTGCAATATTCGGCCCCGGCACATCAGTGTCGAAAACTGCAAAACAGATATTATCTTTGTTGTTGCAGACATTATGAGAGTTATACTGATTATCACAGCCATCACCCTCGTCACCGCCATCGCCGGATGCGGTACAGCGCGGAAGAACAGGGCTGCAGCCTCAGAGCCGGCACCTGTTGTTTCTGCTGACCAGCCGTCGCAGGATGAAAAGGTTCCCGAGGTTGCACCTTTCGGCAATGCAGCCCTTGCCGGTAAACCCGGGAATGAGGATGAAGCTGCCGGACATGTCTGGGACTTCCGTGATGCCACAACATGGCTCCTGGGAGACCTGACTCCTGCCATGCTCGCCAATCCGCCTCATGAAGTATGGTACAATGAGGGATATACGGCATACCAGCCTGACCAGGAGATAATGGCAGAACTGATGACTGTGGAGAAGGATGATCTTACCATTACAGTGGTGCTTGGCACATGGTGTCCTGACAGCAGGAGGGAGGTGCCACACTTCATGAAAATGATTGACCTGTGGGGCTTCCCGCGCGAGAGAATAAGGTTTATCGGTGTTGATATCAACAAGATCGCCCCGCTTGAAGATTATGGCCTGTTGTCGATTGAACGGGTCCCGACTTTTATATTTTATGAAAATAATATCGAAAAGGGACGCATCATTGAGGTTCCTGTGACGTCTTTAGAACAGGATACATGGAATATCCTGAAAGAAAATTAAAGAACAATTAATACTCGAACCAATGGAAGAAGAAAAAAACGGCAAACAGTCAGGAGTGGGTGTCGGTGCCCTCGTGACAGCCATAATTGCGTTTCTGCTTGCAGTGATACCTTGCCTTGGCCTTGTGGCGGTGATCCCGGCAGTGATAGCCATTGTACTGGCCATCATAGGCCTGTCCCGTCCCCAGGGTAACCAGGGAATGCTGGTTGGCGGCCTTGTGGTAGCCATCATAGCACTCATGATTTCAGTGTCACAGAGCTTCGTCCTGGGCAAGATTGCCAACAAGTCAGGCAACTGGGCCACAGACATTGAGAAGGTTATCAAGGAAGTTACCGATGACATTGAAAAAGAGTTCGGTGACAACGAAGTGACCATCAGGATCAATAACAATGACGAAACAGTGGAGATCAAGGCTTCAACCAAAAAGAGTGATCTTCAGGACAGGCTTGAAGATCTTGAGGGGGACACTGACTCCACAAATGTAGGACAGGATACCACAAAGGGAGAAGGGTGATGCCAGACAATGCCGGCAGACCGGGGATCTCATCCGGTTCTTCCGGTAAAAAGGGGATCCCGTCCGGTTCTTCCGGCAAAACCGGGATCCAGTCCGGCCCTTCCGGAAAACAATATTTTCTTCTTAACATAATACTTGCAGGAGTAATCATGTTGATCATGGGTTACTCCTTTTTTTATTCCCCCGATGAGGAGAGGTACCCTGTGCCATGTGTTCACGAGAAGCTGACCGGCGAGCCATGCCCGTCATGCGGATTGTCACATGCCTTTTCACTTATTGTACGCGGAAGGGTATATGAGGCCCTGGAATGGAACAGTTATTCATTGAGGGTATTCATCTTCTTTGCCATCCAGCTGGTAATGCGGGCCGGACTGGCCGTAACGGCCCTCAGGGGCGGAATAAACCTGAAAGTCATAGCTGTTACCGATGCAGTTGTTTCAGCGGTTATGACCCTGACAGCCTTCTATCCTTTCCTGAGGCTGGTATGGCTATCCCTGTTCTGATCTGCCGCCGGGGAGGTTCAGCACCCAGCTCCTGAACCGCCCCCGCCAGTTCTCCTGAACCATCGGGCCATCGCTACAGGAACCGGGCCGCCCGCGGCCCTCACTCCCTGAATAGTGCATTAATGGCATCATAGACCAGGTGGCTCTCAAACCCTTTCCCCAGAGCATGCCGCAACAGCTTACCCTTCAGGTCGGTTTTGCTTTTTGCCTTTATCCTGCGGCGCTGATCATTTAAAACCTTCCGGAGCAGTTCCATGTACTCCTCATCGCCGATGGCTTCCATACCTGAAGCTATTGCTGCCTGGTCAACCCTCTTCTGTTTCAGTGCCATGGTGATCTTGACCTTTCCCCAGTGGCTGTGCCTGAAGTGGTCAAGGACGAAGGCCCTGCTGTAGCGGTGCTCATCTATAAACTTATCGCTGACCAGCCGCTCAATGATCCATGCGCGCATTTCTTCACTGTCAGCACCCCACCGGTGAAGCAGCGCCGAAACGTCACTGATGCAGTACTCCCTCTCCGAGCATACTCTCATCGCCCTCTGAAGGAGCTCATCCCTCTGTTTGTTCTCTGCCATGATTTCAATAGTTGATGACAATGCCGGTTCATCTTTTTTCAGCCTTTACAAACCTCTCTTTTCCCCGTATGTCCCTGATGACCTGCACCCGGCGATAATGAGAAACATCAAACAGCCCCGCCGTTGCGCCGGCGTGATTCTCATTCACCTCCAGCCAAACCGTGCCTCCCGGCAGCAGTCTTTCTTCGGCTATGCCGGCTATGGCCCGGTAGTACAGCAGAGGGTCGTCATCAGGTACGAACAGCGCCTCATGCGGCTCATGATCAAGCACATTCCGGTGCATGGCCTCCCGCTCACCCATGGTAACATAAGGCGGATTGCTGACTATCAGATCACTCATCGGGACATGTGACGGGTGGTCAAGCAGTATGTCGGCTGCCAGCAGACTGACTGAGGCCCCGGTACGGCTGATGTTTGACCGGGCGGTTTCGAGTGCTTCCTGTGACAGCTCGGTTGCCGTCACCGCTGCGTGCGGGAAGGCCAGGGAGAGTGCTATTGCGATGCATCCTGACCCGGTGCAGAGGTCGGTGGCCGAACCGCTGAAGCCGTTGTTCTCACCTATGATCATCAGGGTCATCTCTTCTGTCTCTGGCCTGGGGATGAGTACTCCCGGCCTCACCTCAATGCGGTGCCCGCAGAACTCCGTGCTTCCCGTTATGTACTGCAGCGGTTCGCCGGCTGCGGCGCGCCTGGCGGCGTCACTGATACGGGCGGCGGCATCACCATCCGGTATCCGCTCACCAAAAGCCAGCTGCGCCGCCCTCCCCATACCGGTATACTCCTGAATAATGGCTGACGCCAGCGCCGCAGCCTCCTCTGCAGGCCATCCCTCCTTAAGCATTTCAGTGATGCGGAGTCTTATTTCGCTTATTGTTTGTACCTTTTCGGCCACGATTCAAAGATAGGAAATTGACCCGATGACCCAACCCGCTGACCTGATATGGATGAGACGGGCCCTGCAGCTGGCAGCCATGGCTGAGGGACAGACATCACCCAATCCCATGGTGGGGGCAGTGGTGGTGCACGAGGAGAGGATCATAGGTGAAGGTTATCACCTCAAGGCCGGGACACCCCATGCCGAGGTGCATGCCGTAAATGCCGTAAAAGACCGCAGCCTGCTGGCCGCCTCAACCATCTATGTCACCCTCGAACCCTGTTCACACCACGGAAAGACTCCCCCCTGCACTGACCTGATAATAAGCAGCGGAATACGGAGAGTGGTCATCGGAACACCTGACACAAACCCGCTGGTGGGAGGACGGGGAATACAACGGCTTCGCCAGGCAGGTATCGAAGTTGTCACCGGAGTTCTCGAAGAAGAGTGCCGTCACCTTAACAGACGCTTCTTCACCTGGCATGAAAAGAAGAGGCCTTACGTAATTCTCAAGTGGGCACGCAGCGCCGACGGATTCATCGACCTGTGCAGGAAACCGGGTGACCCCGTTGAACCCAACTGGATCACAGGCATGGCCGAACGGGTACTGGTCCACCGCTGGCGGGCCACGGAAGATGCAATCCTTGCCGGCGGAGGCACTATCAGGGCAGACAATCCTGCCCTCAATGTCAGGTTCTGGAGCGGCAGAAACCCGGTGCGGGTCATTGTCAGCCGCAGCGGAGCCATGAACAGGGAGTCGGCAGCATTCGACGGAGAGGCAAAAACCATAATCTTTACATGTAAAAGGGACCTGGCAATCCCCGGTGTCACCATCAGGCAACTCACCGCCGCAGGCCGGGGCAAAGACCGAACCAGGCAACTCACCGCCGCAGACCGGGGCAATCCCGCCCCCGGCCAGCCA
>SBFZ01000006.1 GCA_006227095.1 Bacteroidota bacterium
AGCGTCAGGGCCTGGTCAATATCATCCTTTACCAGCTCAAAAACGAGATCAACATCAGATCTTGATGAATAGAGATTTTCATCATCAAGAGATTCAATCGGTGTAATGATAAGGGGAACATCGCCCCAGATCCTACCAAGGGCAAAGTAACAGAAGGCCCTTACGAAGTAGGCGTCAGCAAGAAGGGTATTTTTGACATCATCATCTGAAAAATCTATCTCAGGTATATATTTCAGGGCAAGATTTGCTGCTCCGATAACTCTGTAAATATCGTTCCAGTTAGTTGATGGTGTGGACGTTGCATTTGGAGTGTTAAGGAACAGGTCATCCCACTGACCTGCTCCGGAGGCACCTACCTTCCAGAATCCGCTCCTGAATTCAAACCAGATAAGAAAAGTTTCAGTATTGAAAGTAGACCTGAATCTTGAATACATTCCGGTAATTCCTGCCCTGGCTTCACTTTCTGTGCTCCACATATTCTGGGATGTGATGAGGCTCAGGGGGTCCTTGTCGAACCGATCTTCACAGGCTGTAAAAACAAGTGCGACCAGTAATCCTGTAATTGCTATGATTTTTTTCATCTCTTCTCAAGTTTTTTGGTTAGAAACCGACTTTCAGTCCAAGCATTATCTTTCTTGGTACAGGATAGGTACCATCATCATTATAGGTTGCATCTGATGATCCTTCGGTTATCCAGCCAGGATACGACTGGAAGTAGTAGAGGTTCTGTCCGGAAAGTGTGACTTTCAGGGACTGTAGTTTAAGGAAGGAGTAAACTGATTTAGGGGCATTATAGGTAAGCCTTAACTCCCTGACACACAAAAAATCTCCCTTATATACAGCCCGGTCATGGTCTCTCTGGTAATTATTCTGCTGTTTCTGATCCTGGAGGTCAAATCTTGGCATGGTTGCCTTACCTGAAGCAACATCTCCTTCCTGCTGCCAGGTTTTTGAAACAGATTCCGTGAGTGCGTTGTAGACGCCATCATTAACATTGCCATATGCACGTCTTATAGTTGCATCGGAGATTGAATGTCCCAGTGCATAGTCCATGAAAAGGCTGAACTCAAGATTTCCAAAAGTAAGGGTGTTCGTGATACCGCCCACTGTTGTTGGACGTAAATATCCGAGAACTACCTGGTCATAGGCGTCAATTATCCCGTCACCATTCTGGTCAACCCACTCCATATCACCGGGGATTTTTCTCCCTTTAATTTTTTTATTATCGAGTGGACTCCAGCCTGTGGCCTGGGTATCAAAAAGAGCGTTATTGGCCTGCTCCCAGTTATCAATAATAAAGTCTGACACATATCCGGTTACCGCATTCATTCTTTCACCCTCGGCAATTCCGCCCACACCTGTATTGGTTACAGGATCATAGATACCGCCTATACGGTTTTTATCCTTCCCGTTTTCAGGCAGTTCAAGTACGCGGTCCATGAAATACCCAAAGTTGAAGTCTGCATGCCACCTGAATTTATCCCTGTCAATGATATTGGCCCTTAATTCAAATTCATAGCCGTAGAATTTTACCTTGCCGATATTCTGGTCAATATTATTGTATCCGGATTCATTTGGCAGCGGAACGCTGAACAGGAGGTCTGAGGTTACCTTATCAAAGTAGTCGAACAATATAGTTATGCGGTCATTCCTGAACAGTCCGAGATCAAATCCGATATCCCACTGCGTGGTTGTCTCCCAGCGCAGGGTCGGGTTGGGCATTTCTGTAGAAAGTGTACCAGCCATTCCGTAGTAGTTGTTCCCTACTGAATAAATTCCGGCATAAGCATACCTGCCTACTGAGTTATTCCCTGTCTGGCCAAGGCTGCTCCTGAGCTTGAGGGTATTGATTACTTTATTGTCCCTGAGGAAGCTTTCCTCTGAAACAACCCAGCCAATTGATGCACCGGGGAAATATCCGACCCTGTAGCCTTCAGCAAACCTTGAAGAGACATCTCTCCTGAGAGAAAGGCCAAGTAGATATTTCTTGCTGTAATCATATGTTATACGGCCAAACGAACCTACGAGGAGGTCTTCTGCCCTGCTGGTTGAAGCATCTATTTTCAGGGGGGCTGCATTAAGGGTCATTATAAGGTCAGAGCTAGCTCCTTCAGCTTCAGAGCGGGTATCAAGGTCTGCAGCCGATAGGCTGGTTAATCCTCCTACGATATTGAAATGATGATTTTTGGCGATAGTTTTGTCATAACTGAGTACAGCTTCCAGCTGAATGTCACGAGACTGGCTGTACTGGAAAATTGCCTGTCTTGCAACAGTATATACATTGGCTTTTACAAAACTCTCGAATGTTCTGTTCCTCAATGAGTAATCACCACTGAAAGTCGCTTCAAGACCTGGCAATATTTTCCAAACGAGCGATGCTCCGAGTCCGGTCCTGAAATTGTCTATTGTCCTCTTGTATACATCATTGTACCATAAAGTGTTGGTAAAGGTTGAGTTCTGTCCTGAAGCATATGAACCGTCATCCATGTAAACTTTGGCTGTCGGGGCAAGCCATATACACCTGTTGAACAGGTCTGCCGCACTGGGATAGTTGTTTGTCTTGCTTGAGGAGTGATCCATCCTCGTTGAAAGAGTAAGGTTCTTCCTGAGGATAAAATCAACATTTGCCCTCCCGTTGAAACGGTTGAAATAAGTTCCGACTGAAATACCTTCAACGTCGGCATATCCTATGCTTGCAGCATACTTGATTTTGTCAGTCCCGCCGTTGGCGGAGAGGCTGTAGTTCTGTTCCAGTGCAGAATTAAGGGTAATATCCTGCCAGTCATTGTCCTGGTAGATGATGGTTTTGGTCGGATCAATGGGATCAGGCATCGATTTGTATCCTGCAGGAACTGATTCTCCTTCACCAAGGTAACGGGTGCTCCAGGGGGAACTTTCCCCGTTGCCGGTACCCCAAGCCTTCATTCCGGACAGATCAGCTGCCCACTGTGAACGGAGGGCGGCAGGCCTGACAAGGTTCAGGTAATCAGCCCCGTCAACCATGTCAAGATATTTCCAGGGTTCAGCAAACCCTGAATTCATATTGAAAGTAATCTCGGCCCTGCCTGTTTCACCTCTTTTAGTTGTAACCAGAACAACACCGTTGGAAGCTCTTGCACCGTATATGGCAGTTGAGGACGCGTCCTTCAGTACCTGCACTGATTCAATGTCATTCGGGTTTATGTCACTGAGTGATCTTACCATTCCGTCAACAAGGACCAGCGGATCATTGCTTTTATTGATTGAGGATCCGCCCCTGATAAGAATAGAGGCGTCACTGCCCGGCTGACCTCCCTGGTTGCTGAAGATCCTTACACCTGATAACTTGCCCTGAAGGGCAGTGGAAACAGATGTCACCGGGACATTTTCTATCTTCTCGGCATTTACCCTTGTGATGGATGTTGTTATTGTTGCCCTCGACTGGGTACCGTAGCCGATCACAACAAGCTCATCGAGACCTACCGTGGATGTCTGCATTGTGACGTTAAGAGTCGTCTGGTTCGTGATGTTTATTTCTGTTGTTTCCATTCCGACAAATGAAAACACCAGCACCGACCCGGCTGGGGCCTTGATGGTATAAGCACCATTCACGTCAGTCACTGTCCCGGTGGAAGTACCCTTCACTGATACTGTTACCGCGGGCAGCGGATCACCGGATTCCTCGGTAACTGTGCCGGATATCGTAAGATCCTGACCAAAAGCCACCAAAGAACCGATGAGAAAGAACATAATTGACAGGGTAATCCCTCTGAGCCATGCAGGGAGAAACCTTTGTCCTTTTAATACATTGGATTCTTTCATTTGGAGTAGTTTTTAGGTTAATAGTTCTGGCAATAATCTGGTTTGGTTTTTAAATCATGTTTTAAGCCTGATTTCATATTTTTTTGTAGTTTTAAGCGATGGTTTTTAGGTTATCAATCATCATTTTTATTAGGGGAGATCACCGACATGATCTCTCCTAATTTTTTTTAGCTATTTAGCCATGTCCTTTCGAAGAACCCGATCAGATCCAGGTCTTCTTTCATCTGAGCTTTTTCTTCATCAGAGAGGGTGACAAGAGGCAATCGGCATGGACCGCAATCAATACCCATCAGTTCCATGATACCTTTACCGGCAATAGTAGCACCCCGGTATTTAACCAGGATATCTACCACCCTTACCGAATAGAGCTGCAATTGCCTTGCCTTTTCCAGATCGCCGGCTTTGAAAGCATCCCATACCCCATGATATACCGGGGCAATGAAGTTGTAGGTACTTCCAACTGCAGCATTAATTCCGAGACTGAGGCCACAGAGCAGCATCTCGTCAAAACCGCTGAGGATGTTATACCGGCCTCCTTCAAAGGCAATGCATTTCTGCATATCATAGAAATCGGAATGGGTGAACTTTATACCGCCGAAGTTCGGAATGTTTGAAGAAGCGAACTGCAAAACCTCACTTGCCCTGATATCAACCCCGGTCAGGGCAGGGAACTGGTAATAGTAGAATGGGATTTCCGGCGCAGCCAGTGCAATCTGCATCAGGAACCGTCCCAGGTCAGTTGCCTTTGAAGGCTTGAAGAACGTAGGGGCCATACAGCCAACGGCATAGGCTCCTTTTTCCTGGGCATGCCTTGCAAGCACAATACTTTCGGAGAGACAATTGCTTCCGACATGACAGATTACCTTTAATCTGCCCCTGCTGGCAGAAACCCATCTTTCAAGTATCTGCTTGCGCTCTTCGGTAGTCAGGGACAGGCTCTCTCCGGTGGTGCCGCATACAAAGACCCCGCTTATCT
>SBFZ01000024.1 GCA_006227095.1 Bacteroidota bacterium
ATGTCACCCACGAACCAGGAGTAGTTTGACCAGTTGGTTCCGAACTCGAATTCAAGGATGATACCTGTGGCCACCCCGATGGCAAAATTGATACCGAAGAGGGTCATCCAGAATTTGGTTATCTTCTTCCAGGTCTCATCTCCCGTACGCACGTAGATGGTCTCCATAAAGGCAAGGATGAATGAAAGACCAAGCGTGAGCGGCACAAAGAGCCAGTGATAAATGGCTGTCAGCGCGAACTGCCCTCTTGACCAGTTTACCAGTGATAGGTCAATGTTTTCAATCATAATGTCAGTTATTTCCGGTTAATTGTTCCAGGACATAATCCCCCCTCTCCCTGTCAGTACGGAAGTTCACCTTAAGGAAATCGGGGAAGAAGAAAATCTTTAATATCAGAAACATGATGAAAAGCTTCACAAGGATAATTACCCAGACCCTTTTGCCCCACCATGACATGGAACGGAATCCGTCATAATAAAACCTGAAGATTTTACTGATGGTGTTTCCTGTGCTCATTATTTCACCTCCGTATCAGGCTCCCGGCCCTCCTTCCCCAGGCCTGACGTGATTTTTCTCACTGGCCCGAAATTATAGAAGAACTCCCGGGCAAAGACCCTGAGTGCAGTATATGCGGGAACTGCAATTATCATCCCCGCAATGCCGGCAAAACTCCCGACGGCAAATATCACCAGGAAGATCTCAATAGGATGGGCATTGACACTGCGAGAGTAGATCATTGGCTGAATGAGGTTATTGTCAATGACCTGGGTACAGGCAATCACAATGACCATATATATCATGAGGAGCCAGATTACCGGATATCCCGTGGTGGTAACCGCCGTGGCAACCCCCATCAGCACGGCAACAGAACCCCCCAGCCAGGGACCTACATAGGGAATTACATTGAAAATACCGATGAGCAGCCCCATCACCAGGGCCTGATGAAACGGAAAGCCAACTATGGTCATCCCTATGGTGATGTTGATGAGCACAACCGTACTCTGCAGTATGATCCCGATAAAATACCTTATCAGCAGCTTCTTTATCGAATGAAGTACATTTCTGATCCGTTTCTCATACTGGTCAGGCACAGTCACCATTATGGTCTCCTTGAATAACCCTTCGTCCTTGAGAAAGAAAAAGGCCAGGAAGGTTATGGCCACAAATGCAACTATCAGCTTTCGAAGCACCGTAACAATATTCCCCGCAAAATCAGTGATCGAAGCAGGATTCAGAATATTGGTGATGGTTGTTACCGCAATGTCATACAATGTCTTGTCAGCAGGCATATCCCTGTAAATCTTCCTGAGGGCAGTGTCAAGCTTGTCAAGCTGGTCACGGAGACCCTGTACTATTGAACCTGCATCAAAGCCTGACAGGGCGTCAATCTGGCTGCTCACCAGCGGTATGAAAATGACAAAAAAGAGCGCCAGCATCCCGTAAAGAAGCAAAAGGGTAAGCAGGGAACTCAATGCCTTAGGAAACCTGAACTTCCAGATCCGGATACCATTGAGAAGATCAACCACAGGCCTGCCTATCAATGATATCACCCCTGCGGCCAGGACATACGCAATAATATTCCTGAAATACCAGAACAGGTATACCAGCAATGCCAGACCAATAATTATCAAGATGTTACGAAGAGTAGTATTCATCAGACGCCAGGGTCAGGTTAGATTTGAAACACACATCCGGAGAATGTCGGTACACTCCGCTTTTTCAAAATTAGAAATAATTCCCGGTTTAACAACCGGCCAGATCAAAATGCCACATTGTCATGCGCAAAACCTGATTTCATGCCATTATGACATCTTTAAGGATGCGGCACATGAATTGAAATATTATGGGTGTAAATGCAAATAAAGTTTAACAATATAAAAAAGGAGGTTGCTATGTTACCAATGATCACCAGAAGGAATTACAAACCGCTTACATTGTCGGATTTCCTTAATGAGGACTTTTTCCCCACATTCACCAGGAACTCAAACAGTCTTCCTGCAGTGAATATCAGGGAGGATGAGAAGGCTTTCTATCTTGAGCTTGCCGTACCGGGCATGGACAAGAGGAACCTGAAGATTGAGGTTAAGGATGAGGTTCTGACCATCTCAGCCGAGCAGAAGGATGAGAAGCAGGAGGATTTCGAAGGGTACAGGCGCAGGGAGTTCAGCTACAGCTCATTCTGCCGCAGCTTCTACCTGCCTGAGGATGTCAACGGCGAGAAGATAGGAGCTACCTACAGGGATGGTATCCTGAATGTTGAGATCCCGAAGCTTGAGGAAGAGAAGAAAAAGGAAAAGATCCGCACCATCAGCATCTCATAATTGCTGATCAGGATTTCAGGTTGGTTTTTGAAAGTTAAAGAGACAGGTCCGTGTGGCCTGTCTCTTTCTTTTTTCCTTCTGCTGCAGGATGCTGCCGGAGGGAGTGCTATGCCGCGCCGGCAGACCGGCTATCTGGCTGCAGCTTCGGCAGTAAGCATCCGTGCGAAACGCTCACCGTACTCCACAAGCGGTTGTTCCTTGCTGTCTTCAGGCACGAACTTGTATGAGGCAGGTTCCTCGAAGTATTTCAGCTTAAGATTTTTCAGCATCTCTGCTATCAGCACCGGGGCCTCACCGCTCCATCCGTAGGAGCCGAATGAACCGGCCAGCTTGCCCCTGTCACGCAACGGGCTCACCATGGCAACGAGCCTGTATACCGGCAGCAGGGTGTTCTGGTTGATGGTAGGTGAACCTACTATTATGCCGTCAGCAATGGTCAGCTTTGAATCTATCTCCCCTAAATCCGCAGTCTCTATGTCCATCACCTCAACCTCCACGTTCCCGACCTCCGAGGCGCCTGACGCAATGAGCCGCGCCATCTCTGCCGTATAACCGTATGCAGAGACATAGGTAATCAGCAGTCTCTTCATCCCATTTCGTTCATTCAGAGCCATATACTCAGAGGCAAGGTCATAAGTCTCATCCACAATCTTCCGCCAGTGCTTTCTGAGTATCGGTCCGTGGCCGGTGGCTATCATCGATATGTCAAGCGGACGGATCTTTTCTATGGCCTTCAGCATGAATTTGCTGTAAGGCTTCAGTATTACGTCGAAATAATATTTGAAGCTGGCATGATAATCACCTGTCAGGTCATCAAACATCTCCTCGTGACAATAGTGTGCCCCGAAGGAGTCACAGGTAAACAGGATTTTATCCTCAACGAGGTAGGTGTAAATGCTGTCAGGCCAGTGAAGGTTGGGGGCGGAGATGAATTTCAGGGTCTTGTTGCCCAGGTCAAGGGTATCGCCGTCCTTCACAACAAGTGATTTGAAAGGCCTGTTGACTATGTCAGCCAGGTATCTGATGGCGTTGCCGCTGCCCACGACCACAGCATCGGGGGCCAGGTCAAGGAGCTGACGCATGGCACCGGAGTGGTCAGGTTCCGTGTGGTCAAGAACTATATATGAGAGTTCACCCGGGTCAGTGACCCTGCGCAGTTTGCTGATAAACACATCACTGAACTTCTCCTTGGCTGTCTCGATAATGGTCTTCCTTTCAGCATTGATGAAATACGAATTATAAGTAGTACCGTGATCCGTATGCATCACGATGTCAAAAGTCCTGATATCATAATCCAGCACCCCTATCCATTTCACGTCGGGTGTCAGATCCAGTATCCCTTTGTCTTCCTTCATTTTTATTTTGCGTTAAATAACTCGTGCAATTATTGTTCTGCTGGCTCTCACCTGCTGGAACATCTGAACATCAACTTCAGTATCAACCGGGAGGAATATGTCAACGCGTGATCCGAACTTGATGAATCCCAGTTCATCTCCCTGGTGTACCTTCTCTCCCTTTCTGGAGTAGGTTACAATACGGCGGGCTACCGCTCCTGCCACCTGCCTCACCAGTATCTCTGTACCGCTCTCACTTGTAACAACGATGCTGCTTCTTTCGTTCAGTTCTGACGACTTTGGACTCCGGGCGTGGAATTTCTTCCCGGGCTGGTATTGTGTCCAGGTAACCGTACCTGATATGGGATACCTGTTACTGTGCATGTTGAACGGCGACATGAATATTGATATCTGCAGGCGGTTATCACCAAAGTATTCCTTTTCATATGTCTCTTCAATGACCACAATCTTGCCGTCGGCAGGGGCATAGATAAGGAGCGGGTCAGGCTCAACCGGCCTTGACGGGGCACGAAAGAACATGACTATGAAAAACAAAAGGAGCAGTGAGACCCCCAGTGCAATGTAATGATATGTTGCAGGGCCGTCCCAGATCACCCATCCCGCGATGTTAAGCAGTGCAAGAGCAAACATCACGCCTGCGATAATTTTGTATCCCTCCCTGTGTATCCTGAATTTTCCCACTGTCATATCAAACCATAATTGCAAGATAAAGGTAGACCAGCGGGAATGCTACAACCACACTGTCAAACCTGTCAAGAAATCCGCCATGCCCGGGCATGATTGTCCCGGAATCCTTCAGTCCGAGGCTCCTCTTGAGCATTGACTCAAGGAGGTCCCCAAGAGTCCCCCCCACGGATATTATGAGTGCAATTATCATCCATCCCCTTGTGTCGGCCACTCCCAGCCACCCGGAGAATAATCGGGCCACCAGAAGTGTAAGTACCAGTCCGCCAAAAAATCCCTCCCATGATTTCTTCGGGGAGATCCGTTCAAAGAGCCTGTGCCGTCCGATTGCCGATCCAACCAGGTATGCACCTGTGTCATTGGT
>SBFZ01000330.1 GCA_006227095.1 Bacteroidota bacterium
TCCGTCGGCAGAGAGCCATGGAAGGTAACGCAGTGCCTCCATCGGTTCGACACTTATTATCAGATCAGCCCCGCCATGAGGTATCAGATCTGAATAGATCTCCCGGTCTGAGAGCCTCAGATGCGACTGCACATCGCCTCCCCTCTGACTCATACCGTGTACTTCAGCCTGTTTGAGGAACAGATTCTGCTCAACGGCTGCCAGCCCGATGGTGGCTGCGATGGAGAGGATACCCTGTCCCCCGACACCGGCAAGTATTATGTCACACTTCATATTATTCGTTTTCGTTTTTCTTTTCCGCAGCCATGGCCTTCTTGCTGCGAGAGGCAGTCTGAATGCATTCACGCCTGGCAAGTATCACTGAAAGACCACGATGGTTAAGCTCATCTCTCAAAACCGCCTTGTTCTCTTCATGGTTCTTCCGAAGCGGTACAATCACTTTCAGGTGATCGCGTTCCACCCCCAGTCCAAGGCAGATATTCTCCAGCCGGTCAGTAGCCTGGGATTTCTGACCCCCGGTCATGCCGGTGGTGGAGTTGTCAGAAATGATAACCGTAACCGGTGAATCCTTAATCACCGCATCAAGAAGGCCTGTCATTCCCGAGTGTGTAAAGGTGGAATCACCTATCACCGCAACGGCAGGAAAGAGTCCTGCATCAGCAGCACCGACAGCCATTGTTACCGAGGCTCCCATGTCAACACATGAGTTGACCATATTATATGGGGGGAGTGCCCCCAGTGTATAGCACCCTATATCAGAGAAGACGCGACCCGGCCCAGCCTCAGCCATCACCTCGGCCAGGGCGGCATAAAGGTCTGCATGCCCGCAACCCTTGCAGAATGAGGGGGGACGCTGGCGCACCAGTTGCGGCACCTCTTTGCCCCTGCCGGTTTCAATGCCGAGAGCAGCAGCCACGATTGAAGGGTTAAGCTCGCCATCACGCGGCACCGTTCCGTCAAGCCTGCCAAGAACAGTCACATCCCTGTCAAGCAACCCCCTCAGATGCTCTTCAATGATGGGATATCCCTCCTCCAGAACAAGAACCCTGTCACACTTTCCGACCAGGGCAGCAACCTTATCCCTGTTAAGCGGGTAAGCACCCACAGAGAGTATATGATAATTATTCACATGTCCTCCGATATTCTCCATCAGGTAGTTGAAGGCAATGCCACAGGTAATGATGCCTGTACCCCTGCCCTTACCTTCCGAAAGCCGGTTATTTCCATCAAGCAGCTCATCGGTATGCAACTGTTCATAAAGGGAGGTAAGTGCCCTGTACTGTTTCCTTGCAATGGCCGGCAGAAGCACAAACTGGCGTGGATTGGACGGCAGAACCAGGCTGTTTTGCGACAGCGGTGCCCTTCTGGCAACGGCTGACCTGGAATGCGCCAGCCTGGTTGTTATCCTGAAAAGTACCGGAAGCCTGTACTTCTCAGACAGACTGAAGGCATCAAAGATCATGTCATAGGCCTCCTGCTGGTTACGCGGCTCCATAACGGGCACCAGCGCAAACCTGCCATAGAAACGTGAATCCTGCTCATTCTGCGAAGAATGCATTGAGGGATCATCTGCCGCTACAACAACCAGCCCGCCATTGACGCCCGTCACAGCCGAATTGATGAAAGCATCAGCTGCTACATTCAGCCCTACATGCTTCATTGCAACCATGGCCCTCTTGCCGGCATATGACATCCCCAGGGCAGCTTCCATGGCTGTCTTCTCATTTGACGACCATTCCCTGTGTACAAACCCGGCTTCTGCCTGCGCTGAAGCCTGTACGTACTCCATGATCTCGGTTGAGGGAGTTCCCGGATAGGCATACATCCCACTGAGGCCTGCATCCAGCGCCGCCTGGGCAATAGCCTCATCTCCAAGCAATAAGAGTTTCTGCATATATTTTCAGATTTTTATTATTCCGGTTTCGATGACGATAAAGATCATTAAAGTTTGGTTAAAATCAAGAATCAAATGTCATTATTGTTTACTTTACGTCACAAAAATATTTGTCATTGAAGAGGTTTTTGGTGATTTGTGTCATGCTGGCCTTTCCGCTGTCATGGCTCGGGGCGCAGGACGGGGAAAGAAAGTATATCCAGATAGACGGACTGACCGCTGACGAAAATGGGTTTATTGTTCCTGATGTCAGTATTTATTCCAAGCATCTGCGTCGTGGTGCTGCCAGTGATCACCGCGGTATTTTCTCAATCATAAGTGCCGCGGGTGACACCGTATTCTTCAGTGCTATAGGCTATAAGCCGACATTGCTGACCATTCCCCTGACCGCCACGGGAGATCATTACATAACCGATGTCATTATGGTAACAGATACCATAATGATCGGTGAAGTGCTGGTGCTGCCATGGAAGACATATTCTGAATTCAAGAGGGCTGTACTGGAAAACAAGCCGGTTGACCCACTTATGGAGAATCTTGCCTACAATCTTGCCATGGTCCAGCAACAGATCTGGAGTGATATGAAGCCCACCCCGGGAGAGGCATACCGGTTTACCATGCAGCAGATGTCAGATAACCTCTATACCAGGGGGCAGATGCCTGCCAATAATCTGCTGAATCCTTTTGCCTGGCAGAAGTTTGTGAAAGGTGTCAGGGAGGGGATGCTTAAGAATGAGCCCTCCAAGGTTACCAAACCAAAGAAGGTCAAAAGCCGAAAGAAAAAAAAGAGTGACTGATGGTCTGGTCAGCACCAATAAGAATCCTGGTCCTGTCTCTTGTTATTCTTGTAATTGCACCTTGTCTTGTGACGGGGCAGGAGAAGACTGTCAGGGGCACTGTTACTGATACCTCAGGTCTGGCCATCTCAGGTGCAACGGTATTCCAGCTTCACTCTTCCAGGGGAACGGTTACAGGTGATGACGGTACCTTCATACTGACAACCGGGCCGGCAGGAACTGACACCATCACCCTTATAATATCATTTATCGGATACCGCACCGATACCCTGATGCTCGGGGAGAATTTCAGGTCAGATGAGATTCATCTGATTCTCCGGCCGGAGACAACGGATATTGAAGAAATAGAAGTGAGGGCCAGAAGGCCAGACAATGTCACCATAATTGGCATACCTGCAGTGGCAGGGATGGTTATACCCTCGATCAGCGGCGGGATTGAGTCAGCCGTATCAACGCTGCCAGGAGTATCAGCCTTCAGTGAGCTGAGCTCAGCCTATTCGGTCAGGGGCGGAAGCTATGACGAAAACCTGGTCTATATCAATGATGTGGAGGTATATCGGCCCTATCTGATTCGGACAGGGCAACAGGAAGGACTCAGCCGGATCAATCCGGACCTGACTGCCTCGGTCAGTTTCTCCCCCGGGGGATTCAGTGCATCATACGGTGACCGGATGTCATCAGTTCTTGATATTACATACAGAGAACCATCAAAGAAGGAAGGGTCCGTTTCCCTCAGTCTTCTGACCTCTTCAGTCCACGCCGGGGCAAGGAGCAGGGATGACAGGTTCTGGTTTATTGCCGGAGCCCGTTACCGCTCCAACACCCTGCTGCTTGGCAGCCTGGATGCCAGGGGCGCCTACCGGCCACATTTTGCAGATATCCAGACCATGGCAGGGTTTCAACCTGACAAACGGACGAGGCTGACACTCTCCCTGTGGGGATCACTGAACCGGTATATTTTCATTCCGCGAAGCCGGACTACAACCTTCGGAACCATTGAAAACGCATTCCGGCTTTACGCTTTCTTCGAGGGAGGTGAACGTGACAGGTACGACAGCGGTGGCGGCGCCGTAACACTGGAAGTTGAACATACCCCGGCCTACAGGTCAAAATTCATTTTATCATCAAATTTAGCCGGCGAAAATGAGAGCTTTGACATAAGAGGTGCATACAGTCTCTCTTCGCTTGACAGGAATGAGGGTAGCGAAAACAACCCTGACACCCTCCTGAATGCCGGAGCCGGCAGCTGGCTCTCACACGCACGCAACTCCTTCAGGAGTATTATGACGGATATCTCGTACCGTGGTGAGATAACCAGGGGCAGAAGCGGATTTGAATGGGGTATTGCCGTCAGGAAGAGCAGTTATGATTCGTATATCAATGAGTGGCTGCGGGTTGACTCTGCCGGATATACCACTGGCCAGGCTGGTACTGACCTGACGCTGACCTCACGTACTGAGATGAGTCTTGAAACTGAAAGCTTTACAGCCGGTGGCTGGATCATAAGCCGTACGGGTTTCATGCTGGCAGGCAGGGCAAGTGATCTCAATGCCGGCATGAGGGTCACATATGACACCTACAGCAATGAAATGCTTGTCTCACCACGCATATCGGTTAAAACAGAGCTGACAGGGCGCTTCTCATTATACCTCGCTGCCGGTGCATATCACCAGCCTCCGGGAGGACGTGAGCTGATGACCGGCAATAATGAACCCGGTAACCCTCTCAGGGCACAGCGTTCATACCAGCTTACCGCGGGTGCCCGTTATGATTTTACCGCATGGAACAGACCATTCCGGTTTACGGCCGAAGCATATGGCAAACTGTTTGACCGTCAGATACCTTACAAGCTGGATAATGTCAGGGTGATCTATTACGGGGGCAACATCTCGGAAGGATACTCGGCAGGTTTGGATATGCGCATCAATGGTGAGTTCGTACCCGGGGTGGAGTCATGGTTCAGCCTCTCACTCATGAAATCAGAGCTGAGGATTCCGTCGCTCTCCACCGGCTGGTATCCGGCTCCATTTGATCAGAGAGTACATTTCAGCATTTTCTTTCAGGATTACCTTCCCGGACACCCCGACTTCAGGGCACATATCAACATTTCTTTCGGTACCGGTATCCCTACTTCGCCCCCGGGAAGAGATCAGTGGGATACCTGGTTCAGGATGCCTCCCTACAGGCGCATGGACATTGGTTTCTCCAAGGTAATTCTCAGCCGGACAACAGGTCGGGAAGAGTCATTCATGAAGGAATTGTCAGCCGGCATAGAAATATTCAATCTTGCCGATATCCGGAACACGATTTCCTATACATGGATCCGTACTGTCAGAAACAGCCAGGGACAGACCAGGGAATATGCAGTACCCAACTACCTCACAAGAAGAAGCCTCAACCTGAAACTGAGGGCACAATTCTGACGTATAAGGAAAGTCAGCTTGTTTTTTTCTTAATTTCGTCCCCTGATGAACAGGTTTGAAATCACTTTTACGGCCATAATGGCCACAATCATCATACATCTGACTGTGGCTGTCATTTTCATGTCTGTAAAAATCTCGGCACTCCAGCGTGAGATTGCAGCCGAGATCATCCTTTCTGTCGATGAACTTCCTGATCCGGACATGGAAAAGGCACTTGAACTGGCAAAGAGCGACCAGTTCCAGGGAATGAGTCCAGAGGAGATGGTAAACATCATTAAAAATATTGCAGACAAGCCGCTGGACATGGATCCGAAGGAGTATGAAAACCTGGTCAAGGAGGAGATGATAAAAAGCGGCCTGCTCAATGAGAATAATTTCATTGACCGTCAGAAGATGGCAGAGGAGGCCGGGGATGATGAAATCGCCGTTGCAAAGGAAGATGTGACTCCCAGGGTGACGGAGAAAACCGAGAAACCTGAAGAGAAGGGTACTTTCAGGGGTCCCACCCGGATTTTCTATGACCTGGCAGGGCGCCACCATGTTTACCTGCCTATACCCATCTACAAGTGCGAGGGAGCAGGTCAGATTGCACTTGCAATTGTTGTCGACCGCAACGGAAATGTGCTTAAAGCCGAACCGGTATCAAAGCTTTCCAGCACCAGGGACCAGTGTCTTACCGAGACAGCGGTTGAGCATGCCTTAAAGACGAGGTTCAACGCAGACCAGAGTGCTCCGGAAAGACAGGCAGGTTTCCTTACATTCGTATTCGTAGCCCAGGACTGAGTTTTTCAGAAAAGTGTTCCCTGAACGGGATAGTCATAAGGCATGATGAGTTCGGGCCTGTTACGGTCTGCCCTGGCATTTGTTATCAGCGGACTGATGGTATGGGCGTTCAGCAGGTCTGACCCTACCGGTTCCATGAGAGCCATGAGAGCATCTTCAACAAGGCCTTCCCTGAGCCATAAACCTTCAGCTGCTGCAGGCAGTATTACCGGCATCCTCTTTTTTGTGTTGTGTATCTCCTCCATGAGACTGTTGGCTCTCGTTGTCACCACCGAAAAGGTATTCAGTGAGACACCTCCTGCCATTGTCCATGAATCCCATATTCCTGCCAGCGAGAAAATCTCCTCTCCCTTCAGGGTAATGTACCAGGGTATCTTCCTGCCTCCATGATGCTGCCACTCAAAAAAACCACGCACCGGCACCAGGCAGCGGCGTGACGAAAATGAATCCCTGAAAGCAGGTTTGGTTGAGATGGTCTCTGAGCGGGCGTTGAAGGTCTTGAACATGATATCATTTGCCTCAGCCTCATCTGCTGCCCATGAGGGTATCAACCCCCACCTGAAAAGCCTGATGCCGGCATTGCGGTCAGAGCATACAACCGGCATCGAAGGAAGACTGTAGGCATGGTAATAATAGCTGGGCCTGTATTTTTCGTGGTCAATCAGCTCACTGCCGTAACGGTGTTCCAGCTCTTCCTTTATGATATTTACATTAACGGTAAAGCACATCTGCCTGGTAGTTTCGGAGACTGTCTCAAAACCTCAGCGGTACCGGCGCTGAGTAGCTGAAGAGGTCAGTATCGGGCCACCTGTTGACTCTTTGGAGGAACCTGCCCATCATCCTGTCAATGTCAGATGTCAGTTCCGGACCGTTCCAGCCGCTGCTGTTCATCAGCACTACCCAGGAGGTGCCGTCTGGCATCCGTTTCATCATAGCCGTAGTTCCGGGAAATGAGCCTGTGCGCCACCAGGTGCCATTCGTCAGGGTCGCCCGCCAGCCTACCGGTGCAAAACCATTATAGACATCTGTCATGTATACTATGCTCTCATGGGAGAGTATGTCCTTCGGATAATCGAACCCATCAACGGCAAGCAGCAATCGCATCAGGTCAGGAGCTGTTGCCACCCAACCACCAGCGGCTCCAAGGGCCCTGATGTCATTGCCTCCCCTGCTGGCAGGCACCATCTTTCCCGAACCGTCAACAGACGGTTTCATGGGTGCATTGTCCACTTCATAATAAGCGACCTCCAGCGGTAGTGCATCATCCGGGAAATTGCCACCCAGTGCCATGTCATATATTCCGAGCGGTTCAAGGATCTCCCTTATGCAATAGGTCTCATAATCCATTCCTGAAGCCTCCTCTATCACCAGTCCAAGTATGCTGTACCCAAGATTGCTGTATGACTGTCCCGTTCCAGGAGTAAAATGAAGATTCTTGCCCAGGGCAAACCTTATAATGTCCTTAAGGTCAACCGGCATTTGTATATCAAGTGTACGGGCAACCACCTCCGGCATGAACATCTGGTCACCATAGCGCTGTGACCACCCTCCTTCATGGGCAAGCAGATGTCCGACCGTAATATCAAAAACCCGGCGGTCTTTCGGATGGGCAAACAGTGTATCGTCAAGGATCGCTCCGGGGCCAAATACCTTATCGGTGACCGAGAGCCTGCCTTCCTCCTGCAGTTTCATCACTGCAACTGCCGTCACCAGCTTTGAGACGCTTGCCACACGGAACCTGTGGTAAGGTTCAACCTGGAGGGAATCTGAAAGGGAAGCATAGCCAAATCCCCTGGCATACAGAAGCCTTCCATCCCTGGCAACGGCTACCGAGGCCCCCTTTATGTCCCAGTTCTTCATGAACCACTCAATACCCTTCTCGGCACCTTCAAACATCTCACTGTCAGTCAGAGAATTGTCAATGCGCAGGTTTGACGGGACCCAATGACCCCCGATGATGGCAACCTGTTCGGTTCCTACCCTGGGTACAAAAAGAAAAAGTACCAGAAATACTATTACAAGCAGTCGCATTGATTTAGCCGGCAGATGCATATGGTCTGTCTGATGAAAACGGGGGTAAAAATAGGATATTATCCCGCTTATCCCCTCTTCGTTCTTCATTTTTCTCAACCTGAGAAAAAAAATATCAACAAAATAGGCTGGCTGACAAACAGGAAGTAAATTTGTATTCATGACTCCTGCAATAAAGAAATCGGCGATTATTGCAATATTGCTTGCCTGCGGATTTACCCTCAGGGGACAGACAGACTCCCTGGCAGTTGATTCAGTTACCGCAAGAATAATGGAGATTCTGAAGGAGTACAATTCATATACCATCTTCGTAGACACTTCTGAATATGTTCAGTACGACTTCAATGCGGATGACATTAACCTTCAGACCGCGGCATCGCTTGGAGCATGCAATGAGATTGTCAGGTTGTATGTCAGGGGAGCGGATGTAAACAATTTTGCCGGTCGTATGGCGAGGCCCCTTCATTATGCAGTAACATCAGGCAAATGGGAGGCAGTGGAGATATTGCTGCTCCTTGGAGCCGACCCCGACCTGGATGACATATACGGTAACACTCCGCTTATAACCGCTGTACGGGCGAATGATCTTGTGATTGCTGAGAAACTCATAAGATACGGGGGATCACTTACCGAATCCGACAGGCAGAAATCCTCTCCCCTGCATCATGCCGTTGCCCTGGGTAATTTCCAGATGACAGACATGCTTCTTTATTATGATTCTCCTACGGAATTATTTGACAGTGAAGGCAACACTCCTCTCATGACCGGGGTGGCTCTCGGCTATCATGACCTGGCCGACCTGCTGCTGCAATCGGGTGCCGATCCCAACGCGGAAGACAGGTCGGGTTTTACCCCGCTCATGGTCGCCTCCCAGAACGGAGACACCCTTATGATGAGAATACTGACAGATGCAGGTGCGAATCTCTATGCAGTAAATGTTTACGGAACAGACGCCCTTGGATGTGCCGTAGTCTTTTCACAGAAAGAGGCTGCTGCTTTCCTTCTTCAGAAAGGCAACAGGTGGGAAAACCACGGAGGAACACTGACAGACCCTGTTTCCCTGGCCAACAAGTATGGACGCAAGGAGATTCTTCAGCTGATGCTTGACAACGGCATTAAGGGCAAGAGGGAGCTTTCATTCACAGAGCTGTCGGTATCAGCAGGTGCAATGGTCACAACCCACTACCAGCTTGCAGGTGCCTCCATATCTGTCTCCGAACCGGGGATCCGGACCGGGATAGTCCTTGGCGCCCTGGTCAATCCCCTGAATCAGAGAATGCTTGTCAAAGGCGCTGACAACACAATTTATCAGTACAGGGTCAGAACAAACGTGGTCTATACAGGCATGTTCAGGGAGTTTTCCCTCAGCCAGCCGTTAAGTGAGATAAGGGTAAGTTTTGTCCCTTCCCTCAGCCTGGGCTACAGGTTCCATTCCTTTTATGAAGGAACGGAAGAGAAACCTGATAACAGCATTACTGTCATCCCGTCGGCAGATATAAGGTTAAGCAGGCGATACCTGGGACTCAGCACAGGGATATCGTTGCTTAAAATGCCATTTTACAAGGCAGGACCTGTTTGGTTCTCTTTCAGGGTATCATACAGCCTTACCCGTTCTTCTTCAAATTTTACCGGAAAAAAGATCAGACTGTACAACTATGAGCAGAACTAGCCTGGTACTTGTCATCCTTATACTGGTCAGCTTATCATGCGAGGATGGATACCTGACAAATTGTGAGGAATGCTATGCTTCCTCTGATTACAGCGTGGTTCTTGAGATCAGGTACCGTAACCCTGACCTGATTCCGTCAAATCCCGTCGTAACCCTGTACGAGGGAAACGTCAGTGACAACATTATACTTGAGAAGTACTACGTCAATGAGCCTGTTTCATATATCCGGTACTATGCCATTCTTTACAAGGATTATTCAGCCACGCTGGAATTCACGTACAATGGCCAAAAATACATAACCACAGCGGCAGCCTGCCCCAAGGTAAGGTATGACGAAACCACCTGCGATGAACCATGCTGGTATGTCTATGACAATATCATTGACCTGCGGCTGAGGTATAACTGAATACATACGACGGTTTGATCCACCGGAATTGGAGGCAGGTCACTCCCGCATCTGCAGGCCGGCAGTTCTAAATAAGATAAAACAGTGTATGATTCTGTCAGATCCTGAAGGTAAGAAGCATCTGGCGGAGTTCGTTCGGGGTAACATCTTCATGTATCTTTCCGGCATCGGCAACGGAAATCCTTCCCCTTTCCTCAGAAACGATTATGACAACTGCATCAGTCTGCTCCGTAAGGCCGATTCCCGCGCGGTGTCTCATACCGAATCTCGCGGGCAGCCCTGTCTGATCAGTAGATGGCAGGGGGCATCTGGCAGCGAAGATCTTGCCGTTCTGTATCAGCACAGCCCCGTCATGCAGCGGTGAACCCTTATAGAAAATGGTCTTCAGCAACTCATCTGTGACAAGGGCATTGAGCAGCTCACCCCCTTCGGAATATATATCCAGAAGGCTTGTCCGTCCTACTGCTATCAGGGCACCCGTACGCGACTGAGCCATTGATTCCACGGCATGTACTATCTCCTCAACTATCTGGCTGGTCGACTGGTCAACCCCTCCGGACGGGAAGTACCTGTCAAACGAAAACCGGTTTCGGCTCATATACCTGTTGCCTATAGCCAGCAGAAACCTCCTTATTTCCTGCTGGAATACAATTATAAGGGCTATTACGCCCACTCCTATCACCTGACCGATAATGGCACTGATGAGTTCCATATTCAGGGCCTTCACCACAAGCCAGAAGAGATAGACGAAAAAGATGCCCAGGAAAATGCTGAATGCCGCTGTACCCCTGATAAGACGATACAGCTGGTAGAAAATAATGGCTACCATGAATATATCGATGATATCGAGGATGGAAATATCGAACATAAACCAGAATTCAGTGACCGACAAATTTAAGAATAATGATCAAACTGGAGACCGGAAGGGAATATCTTTTCAAAAAGGGTTACCGTCTGCCTTGCTTCTCTCACATCGTGAACCCTGAGGATTGAAGCTCCGCCTATAAGTGCAGCCATATTCAGGGCCGTGGTTCCGTTAAGGGCAAGGTCAGGGGTTATGCCGAGCGTCTTCCAGACTAACGATTTCCGCGAGAGTCCCGCCAGAAGAGGAAGCCCGGCCACATGAAACTCCCTGAACCTTTGCAGCATCTCAAAATTGTGATCCGCATTCTTCCCGAACCCGAATCCGGGATCAAGAATTATGTCCTTTACCCCTGCCTCCTTCAGTGGTTTCAGGCGCTTTCCAAACCAGGAAAGGATGTCTGCTACTACATCATTGTAAACAGGATTTTCCTGCATCGTCTGAGGTGTGCCCTGCATATGCATCAGTATATATGGCACATTCAGTCTTGCCACCAGGGGAAACATCGCCTCATCCATGACCCCTCCGGAAATGTCATTGATGATTGCAGCTCCGTATTTCACAATGGCAGCCTCAGCCACCGAAGCACGATAGGTATCAATTGAAATTACCGCATCGGGAAATCGGTTGATGATCAGATCTGTTGCCCTGCATACCCGCTCCCTCTCCAGCGGCTCCGGCACCTCCTCCGAACCCGGACGTGTGGAACAACCACCAATGTCAAGAATATCAGCGCCTTCTTCCAGCATACCTGCTGCAACGGCAAGAATGTCATTATCATCAACATACCTGCTTCCGGCGAAAAAAGAGTTGTCGGTGATGTTTATAATGCCCATTACCCTTGGGCTGGCGAGATCCATCAGCCTCCCCTTTACATTGATCATCATACGCCATGAAGGTATTTCCGTCAAATATACTCAAAGCTCCGGATCAGCCACCGTACGCCGTGCACCATTGTAGCCAAATTGAGTATATTTGTTTCCGGTAAATTCAAAAAGGTTAAATGAACGGCATGGCATGGGCTGAGGGACTCGATGTGGCAATCACAGTGTCTGATGCAGAGGGAAATATTATTTATATGAATGGCAGATCAGCCACAACGTTTTCAAAATACGGAGGGAAATCATTGGAGGGAACCAGCCTCAGGGAGTGTCACAAACCGGAATCATGGCAAAAAATCCTCCGGATACTCGACACAGGAAGAGCCAATTGTTATACGATTGAAAAAGAGGGGGTAAAGAAATTAATATACCAGGCTCCGTGGTTTGAGAATGGCCAGGTGGCAGGCCTGGTGGAACTCTCAATGGTGGTGCCCCAGCAAATGGATCATTTCATCCGAACCTGAAAACCAGGCAAAAAACTATGAAATTAATCGTAATAGAAGGACTTGACGGCGCCGGCAAATCAACACAGATTTCGTTGCTGAAGGAATGGTTTGCAGAACGGCAGCTCCACTGCAGGTATATCCACTTCCCCCGTACTGATGCTCCCTACTTCGGAGA
>SBFZ01000095.1 GCA_006227095.1 Bacteroidota bacterium
ATCATCATGACCGATGCGGATGTTGACGGATCTCACATTACTACCCTCATAATGACTTTCTTCTTCCGCTATATGAAGGAGCTGATTGAAAACGGCCACATCTATATTGCAACCCCGCCTCTTTACCTGGTCAAAAAAGGCAAGGCGGAGAAATACTGCTGGTCAGAGGAGGAACGTGATGCTGCAGTCCAGGAAATGGGCCAGGGAAAGGAATCCAGCGTTTCAATACAGCGGTACAAGGGTCTCGGTGAGATGAATGCCGAGCAGCTGTGGGATACAACCATGAACCCGGAGACCCGTACACTGAGACAGGTAACAATTGACAGCGCTGCTGAGGCTGACCACATATTCTCAATGCTGATGGGTGACGAAGTGCCTCCGAGAAGGGAGTTTATTGAGAAGCATGCTAAGTATGCCAACATTGATGCCTGATGCCAGGCAATTGGCAGTAGGCAGTAGGCAGTAGGCAGTAGTGGATTTGAGATTTCCGATTTCCGATTTCAGTAGTGTGAAATTCGCAGATCGAAAATCCCAAATCGCAGATTCCAAATCGCAGATCGCAAATCGAAACTCGCACATCGCAACTCGCACATCGCACATCGAAAATCGCACATCGCAAATCCCATAAGGTATGGAGATATTTCAGACAGTTTTTGAATGGTATATGGCTAATCTCAACTATTTTACCATATACCTGCTTATGACCATTGAGAGTTCATTTATACCATTCCCTTCTGAGATAGTGGTTCCGTTTGCGGCCTGGAAGGCCGGGGAGGGCACACTGGCCCTATGGGGTGTCATTCTTGCCTCATCGGCAGGAGCAATGACGGGAGCAATAATAAATTACTACCTGGCAATGTGGATAGGCAGGCCGGTACTTTACAGGCTTGCCGATACAAAATGGGCCCATCTCCTGCTTATTACCAGGGAGAGCGTTGAGAAAGCCGAGAAATACTTCGTGAAGCACGGTAAGGCATCAACCTTTATCGGCAGGCTGGTGCCGGCCGTCAGGCAGCTCATATCACTTCCGGCCGGACTGGCAAAGATGAATATCGGTGCCTTCCTGCTCTTTACCTTCATGGGGGCAACAATCTGGAACATTACCCTTGCACTGATCGGTTACTTCGCATATGACAAGCGGGAGTTTATCCTGCCGTACCTCGACTGGATCATGTATGCCGTAGGTGCACTGTTTGTCCTGTGGCTCTCATGGAAAGGGATACAGGTTTACCGGAAAAGGAGAAAAGGCTCTGTTCAGTAGGTTGACCGGCGGGGAGAAAGGCCTCTGTTCAGTAAGTTCAACGGCGGGGAGAAAAGCCTCTATTCAGTGAGTTCACCGGCGAGGAGGCGTAATCCGATCTCTGAAATTTTTGCCTGGTATAGTGCTGTAAGCCTCCGGTTGATAGCATTCAGGTAGTTCCTCTGGTATTCCCTGAATTCAAGCCCTGACAGCGAACCGAGCCGGTACCGTTCCATGGCGATCTCAAGCGATGCACGGGCAACCTCGGCGCTCTGGGTCTCGAAATTGGTGACTATCCTGTTGTTGCGGTAGGTGTTGTAGAGAAGGTCAAGATCCCCCAGTATCTCATTCTCAATGTCAAGGTATGCCAGTCTGCTGCTCTCTGCCTCAATCCTTGCATTGGCCATCCTGCGGTTCGTCTCCAGCCCGCTGAAAATATTCCATGAAAGGTTGAGTCCCCAGTTGAGACCGTTTGACTGGTTGTATGAGTTTGCCTGCCAGGGAAATTCATTCCGGCTGAAATTGTAGCCCGTACTGAAGCTGATGGTGGGATACCTGTCTGACCTTACCAGGTCAATGTCATACTGTGACAGCTTTTCACCCTGTCGTGCCAGGATCAGCTGATTATTGTACAACAGTGTCCTTTCACGGAGGGAATCAACATCAATCTCCGGTGCAAGTATGATTGTGTCACTGATGTTGAAGGTTATCTCATGTCCGGCATTAAGCAGGTTGGTCATCCTGATGTATGCGCTGATAACAGTTTCCTGCTGGGTCAGGACAGCCGAGCTGTCAGCATTGAGGTCTATCCTGGCCTGTTGCAGGTCGAGACCGGAGATGACTCCCAGGAGATATTTCTCTTCGGCGTTTTCATATCTTGCCCTGGATATGGTGAGTGAAGTCAGGGCTGACTCCATCCTGTTCTGCTGGACGATAATATTGTAATATTCTGTACAGACCCTCATTATAAGGGTTTCAACATTGATCTTCACCCTCTGGCTGCTCATGCTCAGCAGCTCTTTCTGCCTGCTGTATTCTGTGAACATACCGAAGCCGTCAAACAGTCTCCAGTTGAGTGAAACTCCTGCCGAATAGAGGTTGGTCCTTGTCTGGTCTTCCCCTGCAGATGAAGACCTGGTATTACTGGTCGTCTGGGATTGTCTTCCTGTTCCCGTCAAGGTCGGAAGGAACGGGGCAGGTGTAACGTTGTTTCCTGCAATCACCTCGTCATTACGACTTATTTTCAATGAGTAATTGTTCTCGAGGGCCTGCATGATTGCCTCGTCAAGGGTCATCAGTTTCTGTGCCCCGGCTGCCAGTGACAGCGATAACAGGAGAATTATTGTTTTAAGCCTGTGGTTGGTCATTGGTGGTTGTTTCTGCTTTTTTTCTTCCGGCCAGGTAGCTGTAGATGGAAGGGACAACGAATAGAGTAAGGAAAGTGGCGAAAAACATGCCTCCGACCACGGTTACGCCCATGGAGACACGGCTCTCAGCGCCTGCACCCGTTGCCAGGGCCAGTGGCATGATCCCCAGTATGGTTGTAAGGCTGGTCATAAGCACCGGGCGGAATCTTGATACGGCAGCCTCACGGGCGGCATCCATTATGGATAGTCCGGCCTGTTGCCTCTGATTTGCAAACTCCACGATAAGGATACCGTTCTTGGCGACCATCCCGATCAGCATTATAAGGCCTATCTGGCTGAAGATGTTGAGCGTCTGGCCGGTTATTACCATTACAAACAGCGCCCCTATAAGTGCCAGGGGTACTGCAACAAGGATAATTACCGGGTCACGGAAGCTTTCAAACTGGGCTGACAGCACCAGGTATATGAGTACTACGGCAAGCACAAAGGCAAAGAGCAGGCTCGAGGTACTCTCAACAAAGTCTTTCGAGTCACCCGAGAGGGTTGTACTGAAATTCTCATCGAGCACTTTTGCAGCAATCCTGTCCATCTCCTCTATTCCTTCGCCAAGGGTATATTTGCCTGCCAGTCCTGCTGAGACGGTGGCTGACACGAACCTGTTATACCTGTAAAGCTGCGGGGGGAGACTGCTTTCACGAATCTCAACAATGTTGTCAAGCTGGATAAGCTGACCCTTGTCATTTCTTACATAAGTGCTGGTAAGATCATAGGGGTCATTTCGTTTTGACTTGTCAAACTGACTGAAAATCTGGTACTGTTTTCCGTCAAGTATGTAGTACCCGATCCGCTGTTCGCTCATGGTGAGCTGAAGTGTCTGCGCGATATTCTGAACGTTTACCCCCATCATGGAGGCTTTTTCCCTGTTGATGAGCACTGTCAGTTCAGGTTTTGTGAACTTGAGGTTAACATCGCTCGCCGAGAAGTAGGGACTTTCAGATACCTCAGCCATGAAATCGGGGAGCACCCTCTTCAGGTCATCGAGGTTCTTAGCCTGTATTACATACTGAACCGGCAGTCCCCCGCGGCGTGATCCGAAGGTCTGCTGCTGTGATACTATGGTACGTGCCCCTGTATAGTTCCTGAGTACCGGGGAGAGTGCGGCAGCTATCTCCTGCTGAGACCTTTTGCGGTCACGGCGGTCTGACAGTCGGACCCTCATGTTTGCGCTGTTGGTACCGCCCATACCCACCATCATCATTATGTTGTCACTTTCCGGGACCTCAGCCTGTACCACCGGCGAGATGGTTTCCATATATCCGGTCATATATTCATATGAGGTCCCTTCTGTGGCCCGGGCGCTTATATTCACATATCCGCGGTCTTCAAGTGGTGCCATCTCTGAAGGCAGCATGGTCCAGAACAACCCTATCAGCAGTGCCGAGGCCACTATTATTACAAGTGCCCAGTATCTTCTTTTAAGGAAGCCGGTTATCCATTTCCGGTATACATTGATCATTCCGTTGAAGAAAGGCTCTGTGAAGCGGTAGAATCGTCCCTCCATGGCGTCATGCTTCAGCACTTTGGATGACACCATCGGAGTAAGGGTAAGTGCAATGAATGAAGAGATTATGACAGCTCCCACGATTACGAGGCTGAACTCGCGGAAGAGCCTGCCGGTTACTCCCTGCAGGAACACTATCGGGAAAAAGACCGCAATAAGTGCTATCGTAGTGGCAATGATTGCAAAAAAGATCTCACGCGAACCAAGCAGTGCTGCCTCCATGGGCTTTATACCTTTCTCCACCTTTGTATAAATGTTCTCAACCATGACGATGGCATCATCTACCACCAGTCCGATTGCAAGTACAATGGCAAACAGAGTCAGGATATTTATGGTAAATCCGGCCAGGTACATCACGAAAAAGGACCCTATAAGGGCTACCGGGATTGCGATGACCGGAATAAGTGTGGTTCTCCAGTTTCGGAGGAACAGGAAGATGACAATGACCACCAGCAGGAATGCGACAAATATCGTGTTCTTTACCTCTTTGATCGATTCCCTGATATAAAGGGTATTGTCAAAAAGTATTTCCGTGGTGATA
>SBFZ01000433.1 GCA_006227095.1 Bacteroidota bacterium
CTCAATCGGTCTTGATGCCGCGCTTGGAATCGGCGGTCTGCCCCGCGGCAGGGTTGTGGAGATATATGGCCCTGAATCATCCGGAAAGACCACCCTTGCCATACACGCCATCGCGGAGGCACAGAAGGCTGGTGGTATAGCTGCAATTATTGATGCTGAACATGCATTTGACAGGTTTTATGCGGAGAAACTGGGGGTTGATGTGGAGAACCTCCTTATCTCGCAGCCAGACAACGGTGAGCAGGCGCTGGAGATCGCAGATCACCTGATCAGGTCAGGTGCCATTGACATTATTGTGATTGACTCAGTAGCAGCCCTTACGCCCAAAGCTGAGATTGAGGGTGAGATGGGCGATTCGAAGATGGGGCTCCAGGCAAGGCTCATGTCACAGGCACTGCGCAAGCTTACCGCCAACATAAACAAGACCAACACCACCTGTATTTTCATCAACCAGCTCAGGGAAAAGATCGGGGTAATGTTCGGTAATCCTGAGACTACAACCGGAGGTAACGCCCTGAAGTTCTATGCTTCCATCAGGCTTGACATCAGGCGCACAAACCAGATCAAGGAGGGCGAGGATGCCGTGGGTAACCGTGTCAAGGTGAAGGTGGTCAAGAACAAGCTTGCTCCGCCTTTCAAGAAGGCAGAGTTTGACATAATGTTCGGCGAAGGGATATCCCGTACCGGTGAAATCATTGACCTTGGTACTGAGTTCAATATCGTCAAGAAGAGCGGCTCATGGTTCTCCTACGGCGAAACCAAGCTTGCCCAGGGACGTGACGCAGTAAAAAAACTTCTTGAAGACAATCCTGAGCTGGCTGATGAGATAAAGCTGAAGATTTCAGAACAGCTGAAGGAGAAGGTAAAATAAGAGTGAAGATCAGATCTTCACTCTTTTAAACATAACCGGGCAAATTACAACACCCGGAAAATATACCCATTTAACCTGGCAAAACCGTCATTGCACCAGCTTTATTTACGTTATCAGATTCAAGGCACTTACTGTTACAACAGCCATCTGCAGTGTCATTATAACTATTTGCAGGACTGAATCAAAGAACAGTCTGTGTATCAGTGTCCTTTCAGATCACGCAACGCCTCCTTAACAAAATCCAGGTTATCAACAATTGTCTCTCCAAAGGGTGCCTCTGAATTATTTACACTGAACCCGGTAAATATATTGTTGGTTCCATAATCCATAACCTTGTCTGCAAGATTACCCCCGACAAAAGTCCAGTTGCTGGTACTTGGTGTCAGATAGGCTACAGCTGATTTGAATTCTGCAGTCGAAAAATTATTACCCAGAACAAGACCTCCCTTACTGTAGTTGACCAGTCTGAGAGCAAAGTCGCCATATCCGGTAAACCTGTTGTTTCGTATCACCATATCTACGGTATAGTAACTGATCAGTGCACGCTCATAACCTCCGGTCATGTTAAAAAGGTTATTCTTAACCTGGAACACCGTGACCGGCTCTCCGGGGTTGGTCCTTGTGCGGATGTTCCGAAGCAGGAGTGCATATGTTGAGTTAGTCATATTGAAAGTGTTGTTCCGGATATCGAAGACTGCATTGTTTCCGGAGGGTTCGTTTCTGAGTATTGTATAATATGGATAATCGTCAAGATCAAGCCCATAACTGAACTCAGGAATATTGAAAGTATTTCCTTCGATGGTGACAGCTGAGTTACGGCTTTCCCATACACCGCCTTGCTGATCTATATTACTGAAAACATTTCCGTTGTTATTCTCACCAATGATTATTCTGCCATTATTTATGCCCTCAAGGCCAAGACCATAGCAAAAAGTATTAAAATCACAGTTGGTAATTTTAAAATCAATCCTTTCTCTTGGGAGAGGCTGTGCCAGTGTCTCATACGGTGAATAGTAGTCAAATCCTGCCCTGACACCTATCAAACAATTATAACTGTTAACATAGCCCGGGCCGCCTTCCAGCAGTTGACCCCTGAAATTTACGTTGTCAATAACCACTTTGATTGAACGGCTTTCATTCCCCAATTCATATCCGGCACTGGTTGCGGAGAAGTTAACCAAAGTATAAATATGACCCATATAGGGCCACCCAACAGATATCTGGCCGGGCGGAGTCTGTATGGTCAGATGACTTATATTCACATCGCCTCCTATAAATTTCATGTTACAATGAAGCAGATGCTGAGCTAACAGTTCATCCAGGTCCATTCCGGGTAAAACTGTGATAATGGTCTTCTCCTTCCCAGCCCCCTTCAGGAAACCATAGAAATCACGAACCTCCATATAACCAACATGGTACTCGCCCTCAACGAGCTGCACCACCGAGCCTGGGCCGGATGCCTTCGCATTTTCAAATGCACTGATTAAAGTCGGGGTGTCGTCAACTCCATCTGGTTCGACAGTAATAACTGCCGGGGCAAATGGACTCGCCTTAACGGTCATGCCAGAGAAGCTCTCATCATAATCATATGTTCTGCTGCATGATAACAACAGACACAATGAAGTGGCAAGAATCATAAATGTCTTAAGTGTTTTCATAATCATCCTCCTTTTAAAAGATTTGGTTTTATTCAAATTTCTTTCATCCAGAAGACGGATACATATAACGGATAAATCCATTATTTGTAACAATGGTGCAGAAATTCAAACTATGTTGCGCCTGCCGGAACCGGCGGATTTTTACCAAAGTCTACTCCTGAAAATACCTTCCCTGGTATTAGTGGTGTACTGTTGCAATCAGAATGGTATTGATGAGGATGAGCAAATCAAAGGAATACGGCTTAGTGTCATTTTCGTCCACATAGCATACGAAGGATTACCACGTCCGGATAAAACACTACTTTTTCTCCGGGAAAGCCAGGCTGAACAGTACTGCGGCGGTGAAAGCGATAAGGTAGCTGGCCAGCCTTTCTGAGACACCTGTAGGATCTGCCAGCCAGGTTTTCCAGATTATTGCCGAAAGGGTACCTGTAATAAGTGAAGCATAGACTCCTGCCCTCGAAAACTTCTTCCAGAAGAGCAGGAGAATCACAGCCGGGCCGAAAGAGGCTCCTATTCCGCTCCATGCGTAAGACACAAGTCCGTACACAGTATCCTCCATTGTAAGAACCATGATGAATGCCACAACTCCTACCATCAGGGTAAGAAATTTGTTGAGTATAAGCATCCTTTTCTCCGATATCACCTTTCGGCTGATGTTCGACCAGAGGTCTTCGGTTATGGACGATGAGACAACTATCAGCTGCGATGAGGCGGTTGACATCATCGCGGAAACAGCCCCTGAAAGAAGTATTCCAGCCAGAAGCGGGTTCAGCAGGGTCATAACCATAATTGGCATTACCTTCTCTGAATCAGCGGCTATGGCTGCGGCACCCTCACCCATCATGCCTGCCTGAACCATCCTGAAACCAATTATCCCTATCAGAAAGGCTCCGATATACGCCAGAAGTGTCCATGAGATTGCAACCACCCTGGCACGCTTCGTCTCGGCCGGGTTGCGCATAGCCATCATCCTGTTGAGCAACTGTGGCTGCCCTGTATACCCGAATGCCCAGCTGAGTCCGTTCAGCACCAGCAGGAAACCCGCCCCTTTGGCCAGGGTTACCGAGGTACCGGCCATGGCAGCATCTGAATGCATAAGGGCTTCGGCAAACCCGATGCCGTTGGCGGCAGCAATAAACAGCGCAACAATCGGTAACACTACACATGTTACTATCATTAATATTGCCTGGAATGCATCCACTGCAACTACGGTAATGAACCCGCCGAGCATGGAGTAAAGTGTGACTATCCCTGCTCCTATAACCATACCCCAGAACGGTTTGATCTGGAATGTGTCATTGAAAATCTTTCCGGCACCACTGAACTGAGCTGAAAGATAGAGTACAAAAAAGATGATGATAATCAGAGAGGAGAGTATGCCTATCTTCCGCTCCGATCCGGGGAAAGATCTGAAGAACAAACCTGGTGCCGTCAGAGCCCCCGTTTTTTCAGTTACCCTTCTCAAAGGTTCTGCCATAAATATCCAAAGGAACAGGATACCGGTTACGCATCCGATAGCTATCCATATCGAACTCCATCCTTCCGCATACGCATGACCCGTAAGTCCCAGCAACAGCCACGCCGACTCACCGGTTGCTCTTTCAGAAAGAGCAAGAAATAGTCCCGGGATCTTTCTGCCCCCGATCACAAAATCTGCATTGGTTTTTGACTGCCTGGAGGCATAGAGCACAATACCGACAAGAACTATGAGATAAACAACAAATACTGAGATAAGCATGGCGCAGAGTTATAGGTGTGAATCCATTTTGTTCAGGAAGCAGGAAAAACCCGAATTCACATCAAATATATAAATAGATGTTTGAAATGAGATCATAAACGAAAGTTGCTGCTGAATAGCATAAGCCTGCGACGGATAAACACATGTAGCTGCTCTCAGTTTTCAGGCCTGTATATAAAAAGGAAGTGAAGCTTGCGCGTCACTTCCAGCCCAATATTAACCTAAAAAAAGAGACCCTGCCTCTGACTTAAAGAATCAGTCTCCCTCTATTTGCATACTGTCTTCAGGACTTGCATCTCACCGGTGATGTAGCTGTAGCTGAGTGTCCCGATATAATGATGGCCCATATCTCCGATTAGATTGTAATGCCATACAAGAACACCATATACTGGTATCCAGTATTTGTCAACTTCCCTGACCTTGAATACCTCACC
>SBFZ01000277.1 GCA_006227095.1 Bacteroidota bacterium
ACCGTTCCGATTTTGCCGATATCGACGGCGACAACCAGATTGACCGGATCACCATTGATAAATCAACCCTCCTGGCAATTGACGGGAAAGGGGAAAGAATATGGAGTTACAGCGCCGGTAGTGAAGATCTTGAAGGACCCGTTATTTTCACTGCGGGTTCAGGGGAGAGGCGGATTGCCATGTATGATAACGGCAGGAAAATGCTGCACCTGGTGGGTAGGAATGGTACATCCGAGAGCGGCTTTCCGCGAAGATCAGGGAATTATTTCAACATCGGGAGGGTGACAAGCAAGAGTACCTGGAACCTCCTGGTCAGTGAAGATGAGAATTACCTCTGCAATTACGAGCTGTTTACGGGTTCAAAATAATATACGGAATCGATGAAAAGGAAGATTTTTACATTGTTGCTGCTGCTGTCAGCGCTGACCGCCGGTTACGCACAGACAAGCCAGACCCTCTATTTTATGAACCTCCCCCAGAGAAATACTCTCAACCCTGCCCTGAAGCCTTCAGGGAGATTTTATATCGGATTGCCAGTGATTTCTGATATCTCGGTAAGGGTTGACAATAATTTCCTGAGTCTCTCAGACTTCTTTGACGGCGGAGTCATTTCCGACTCCACCATGACTTTCCTGGAGAGAGGTCCCTGGATGGATAATTTCCTTGAGGGTCTTGGAAACAACAATTCAATTGAACCACAGGCAGGCATACAACTCTTTGGACTTGCATTTACCATAGCCGACGATCTCCGGATCACCTTTGACATCACCGAGAGGGCAGATGCCAATGTTGTCATGCCGGGTGACCTGCTGAGGCTTGGAATAGGAGGCTATGAAGATTTCATCGGAAAATCAATAGATCTCTCCTCCCTGAGGACAGATGCAAGACTATATCATGAGATAGGAATTGGCGCATCAAAAAACATTACGGAAAAACTCAGGGTTGGCGCCAGGGCCCTGATCCTTTCCGGAGTAGCTTCAGCCCATCTTATAAACAAGGGGGTCACCCTCACCGTCAATGAAGACTTTACCCATACCATTGATGCAAATGTTGCCATGGACTTCAGTGCCCCACTGCTGTTCACAACCGAGGATGATGGTGCTGTGCATGGGATAGAATGGGATAATGCACGCTTTGGCAGAACGGCAGACTATTTCTCCTACATGCTGGCAATGGCAAATCCCGGTTTCGGTATTGACCTTGGCGCAGAGTACAGGTTCAGCGACATGTTTTCAGTATCAGCTGCCCTGACTGACCTGGGTTTCATCAAATGGAAACGTGACAGAACTGAAATTTCCTTTGAAAGCAATTTTGATCTTAACGGGCTTACAATGCAGGATGTGTATGATGAAAGCCTCAACTTTGAAGAGCTGCTGAACTGGACCATTGATACACTGCAGGAAGCAATGGAGATAACTGAGCTGCCGGGACACTACACCACTTACCTTCCTTCAACACTTACCGCGGCGTTCAGTTTCACCCCTGTCAAATTCTTCACTGCCGGCCTGCTGTCACAGACAAGGTTTGAAGGGAAGCAGGCTCACCAGGCGTTGACTCTCTCCGGGAACCTTAATTTCGGGAATACCTTTTCAGCAACCATGGCCTATACGATGGCCAACAGGCGCTATGACAACCTGGGATTCGGGCTGGCTGTCAGGGGTGGCTTTGCACAGTTCTTCGCCCTTGTTGACAACATCCCTCTCAGATGGACCACCCTGACAAGCGGCAATGACACCTTCTCCATGCCTGAACACCTGAATATTGTTCATTTCCGAATGGGACTGAACCTGGTATTTGGCAACAGGGAAAAGGAGAAGATTCTGCCGGTGATGTAATGTTTTTTGTTTCATAGGCCCGTTGGAAGTCACAGGGTGATTCAGGGCTTCCTATCCGGGGGTTCCGGGTCAGGAGGGGAAGTATCCCCGTGAAGGTTTCAGATCACTTTGAGGAATCCTTCAATTGTCTTGCCAGTGCATTGGCAAATACGAAATCATTGAGTATCCTGCAGTCTGACTTCAGGATCTCATTGCGGTTGCCTTCCCAGCATTTCGCTCCCTCCTCGATGAAGATGATCTTCTCGCCGTTTTCCATCACCGAGTTCATGTCATGTGTGTTGACGATGGTGGTCATGTTGAGCTCGACGGTGATCTCCCTTATCAGCTCGTCAATGACTATGGAGGTTTTGGGGTCAAGCCCCGAATTTGGTTCGTCGCAGAAGAGGAACCGGGGTTTAAGTGCAATAGCACGGGCGATGGCAACACGCTTCTTCATTCCTCCCGACAATTCAGAGGGAAAGAGAGAGTTGGAGTTGACAATATTGACCCTGTCAAGGCAGAAGTTGACCCTCTCGAGCTTTTCATCGTATGACATGTTTGTAAACATGTCAAGGGGGAATCTGACGTTTTCCTCAACGGTCATTGAATCAAACAGGGCACTTCCCTGGAAGAGCATTCCCATCTGTTTTCTCAGTTCTTTCCTGCCCCGGAAGTCGAGCCCGGTAAACAGAACATTGTCATAATAAATTTCTCCCTCATCAACTTCTAGCAGACCCACCAGGCATTTCAGGAAGACGGTTTTTCCCGAGCCGCTTTTCCCGATGATGAGATTGGTTTTTCCAGGCTCGAAAACAGCAGAGATATCAGTCAGCACCTGTCTCCCTCCGAATGATTTTGATATGTGTCCGGCCCTGATCATGAGAGGAGGAGCTGAGTGAGGATAACATTGAAGAGAAGTATGGTAACGCTGCTGTACACTACGGCTTTTGTGCTGGCTCGTCCCACCTCGAGGGAACCGCCATCGACATTATAACCCTGATGGGCAGAGACTGTGGTGATGATGAAGGCAAAAACGACGGTTTTGATGAGGGAATAGGTGATATAATATGGGATGAAGGCATACTGTATCCCGTAAATATATTCCTGCGAAGTTATGACACCGGCGCTGGTTCCGACTATCCAGCCGCCCATTATGCCGGTTATGATGCTGATAAGGGTAAGGAAGGGATTGAACAGCACTGCGGCCACAACCTTGGGAAGGATAATGTACGAGGCTGAATTGACCCCCATAAGTTCAAGGGCGTCAATCTGTTCTGTCACCCTCATGGTGCCAATCTCGGATGCTATGTTTGAGCCCACCTTGCCGGCAAGGATGAGTGCAACGATGGTTGAGGAGAATTCAAGGATAATTGAATCCCTGGCTCCGAGGCCGATAAGGTATGTCGGGTAAATGGGGTTCTCCGTATTGTAGGCAGTCTGCAGGGTGATAACTGCTCCCATGAAGAATGAGATAATTGTTACAATGCCTATTGACCGCAGCCCCAGGCTTACCAGTTCCTTCATCGTCTGGCGGTAGTAAATGGAGTGCTTTTCAGGTTTTGCAAAAACCCTGCCGAGCAACATCCAGTAAGAGCCGAATCCTGAAAGAAATCTGAACATGCGATGGTATTGTCAGCTCAAATGTAACAATAATTCGCCTGACCTGAGGCAAAGGCTCTTTTACGGTGAGCTTTTTATATATTTGCAACAGTCCATATTATTCCGGAATGATGAAGAAAAACCGCTATTTGCTTATTATGGCAGGGGGTGTCGGAAGCCGCTTCTGGCCAATGAGCAGGAAGGATACCCCGAAACAGTTCCTTGACATTCTTGGCACGGGAGAGACGCTGATACAGATGACCTACCGGCGGTTCCTGAAAATAGTACCGCAGGAAAACATTTACGTGGTCACCAGCGAGGACAGCAGTGATATCGTTGTAAGCCAGCTTGGAATAGATTCAGGTCATGTGCTGGCCGAACCGCTGAGGCGCAACACCGCTCCCTGCATTGCCTATGCAAACCACGTGATTATGGCCAAAAATCCGGAAGCAACCATCATGGTAGCCCCGTCGGATCACATTATCCTCAACGAAGAAGAATTCACGAGAAATGTGCTTGATGCCATGAGTGCCGCCACCCGGAACAACTGGCTGATAACTCTGGGCATCGAACCGAGTCGCCCGGATACCGGATATGGGTACATCCAACTGATGGATAAAGAAATCCTGCCTGAACTTCCAAAACTTAGGAAGGTGAAAACATTCACCGAAAAACCCAACCTCGAACTGGCACAAAGTTTCCTGGCAAGCGGCGATTTCAGGTGGAACTCCGGAATCTTTATCTGGTCGCTGAAGAGCATCAATGAGGCCTTCGAAAAGTTCCTGCCCGAAGTGAACGACCTGTTCAGGGAAGGAAACGGAATATACGGAACCGCACAAGAAACCGAATTCATACAAAACACTTATTCGGTCTGCCGTAACATATCCATCGACTACGGCATCATGGAAAAAGCCGACAATGTTTATGTGATGTCCGTCGAATTCGGCTGGAGCGACCTGGGAACCTGGGGTTCGCTTTACGACATCCGGAAAAAGGATGCTGCACAAAACGCAATTGTTGGAAACCACGTGATGGCTTATGATACAAAAGGCTGTATTGTCAATATGCCCAAAGATAAACTGGTAGTGCTTCAAGGGCTTACCGATTACATTGTGGTTGAAGAAGACAATGCACTGCTTGTTTGCCGCCGCGAAGACGAACAACAGATCAGGCAGTTTGTTAACGATATTAAGGTAGAAAAAGGTGAACGTTTTGTGTGATCTGTATTCCTGTTTTTGTATGTAATCATTTTAAATCAAATAACTAATATGAA
>SBFZ01000012.1 GCA_006227095.1 Bacteroidota bacterium
TTGACCGACTGCATCGGTTATGCCCTGGAGCAGAACATACAGGTGCGGAAGGCTGATGTATCTGTCAGCGTGGGTGAGATAAACCTGCAGCAGGCCAGGGACAACCGGTGGCCTTCACTCAATGCCTCCGTCAGTGAGAACCTGGGATGGCAGCAAGAGACAGGCAGCGGAGGTGAGACGTCATGGACAGGATCATCACGGACCGGCGCATCGCTCAGCAGCGGACTCACGCTGTTCGACGGGTTTCAGCTGAGGAACCAGGTCAGGCAGGCAGGACTCGATTACAGGTCACTGCAGTACAGCTCCGACCAGACACGTGAGAGCGTATCGCTCAGTATCATGAGCGCATATCTCCAGGTTCTGTATGCGGAAGAGCAGGTGACCAACAGCCGCAACCAGGCAGAGGCCACCCTTGAGGAGCTGTCTCTTGCCGGAGAGAGACTGAGCCTGGGCGCCATCGCCAACAGTGACTACCTCCAGGTGAAGACACAGCTTGCCTCCGAGGAGGCTACTCTGGCAACAGCCCTGAATAGCCTTGAGATGGCAAGGCTGAATCTTATGCAACTGATGGAATATCCTGTTGACGGCTCTTTTGAGATAGCCCGGCCTGATATTGATGCCATTATATCAACCGCTCCGGCTGCCGATGCAGGTTCAGTTTATGAAGAGGCACTGCAGGTCAAGCCACAGGTAAAGATTGCAGCACTGAACAGGGAGAGCGCTTCACTGGATCTCGAAATGGCCAGGGGAGGGTTTTACCCTTCGGTTTCAGTCAATGCCGGAATGAGTACCGGCTTCACGCAGGCGGCTGAAATGGGTTCACAGCTAAAAAGCGGATTCTCTCCATCAGTGGGCATCTCAGCCTCAATACCCATTTTCAGGAATAACCAGAACAAATCAGCAGTGAGCAGGGCACAGTTTGGCATTACCACTGCTGAACTCGATGAGCTAAATACCAGGAACCAGCTTCGCAAGGAGGTGGAACAGGCTGTGCTTGATGCCGGATCGGCACTCATCAGCTTCCAGGCAGCAACAAACCGGTACGAGGCATCCCTCGAATCATACAACGTATCAGAGGAGAAATTCAAGCTGGGAGCAATGAACTCAGTCGACTTCCTGATACAGAAGACCACCCTCACAGCCGCTGAGAGCAACCTTTTGCAGGCAAAATATGAGCTTGTATACAGTCACAAGATAATTGACTTCTACCGTGGAGTCGAACTTTCATTTTAACAATACAAACACCGAAACAAGATATAAGATGAAGAGAAAAAACATATTCATAAGCGGAGGGCTTCTGGCTGCAATACTTGTGACAATGCTGTCAGTCCACAGCTGCAGGAAAAGCAGAAGTTATTCCTTTGAGACGGCCACGGCAGCAAAGGGATCAGTGGTCAACACCGTCACTGCCACAGGAACTCTGGAAGCCATCACATCCGTTGTGGTTGGCACACAGGTTTCCGGGATAGTTGAGAAGCTCTATGTCGATTTCAACTCACCTGTGAAGAAGGGCCAGGTTCTTGCCGAGCTTGACAAGACAGCCCTACGGTCAGGTGTACAGCAATCGATGGCCACCCTTGAGAATGCAAAAGCCGAGATGGAGTACCAGGCTTCCAACTATGAACGAAGCAAGGCACTCTGGGAAAAGAACCTGATAGCTAAGGCTGACTATGACCAGGCGAAGTACAACTATGACCGGTCGAAGGCAACCCTGAAGAACTCACAGGCGCAGTATGACAAGGCCCTGGTACAGCTTGGGTATGCCACGATCTATTCCCCCATTGAGGGTGTTGTGATGAACAGGGCTGTGGATGAAGGCCAGACAGTTGCTGCCAGCTTCAATACACCGGAAATCTTTACGATTGCGCAGGATCTTACCCAGATGCAGGTTGAGGCCGATATAGACGAGTCGGATATCGGCATGGTCAGGGAAGGTCAGCGGGTGGAGTTTGACGTTGACGCCTATCCGGGTGAGAAGTTTGCCGGCACTGTTGAACAGATCAGGCTGGCTCCGGTAACCACGTCAAATGTTGTAACATATACTGTAATCATCAATGCCCCCAACCCTGAACAGAAGCTGCTCCCGGGGATGACTGCCAACATTGTCATATATGTTGAAGAGATCAGGGATGTACTGACTGTTCCATACAAGGCAGTGAAGTTCAACCCCGCTGCAGAATACCTGGCAAGGGAAAACGGTGCGTCTGCTCCGGATGGCAGGGCAGCACCCGGAGGCGGGGTTGCCCGGGGAGGAGGCGTAGCTGGCGGTTCCGGATTGGCCACGGGAGCAGGTGCTCCGGTCGGCCAGGGCCAGCGCGGAATGAATCCTCAGGCAGGGGCATCCCGCGGGACTGGTGCAGGAACCGGGACAGGAGCAGCCAGCGGGAGTGGCGCAGGACCCGGAGCAGGTTCAGCTCGCGGAGCCGGGTCTTCTGCCGGAGCCGGCACCCGCACCAGGGTATGGGTCAAAAACGGTAATGAGATACGACCGGTGCCGATAGAACCCGGATCAAACGATGGCGAGAACCTCGAAGTGAAATCAGGTCTGAACGAAGGAGATGAGGTGGTTCTTTACATGTCCGTGGCCACAACAAAGACAGGAAAGGAGAAAAGTGTGGCATCGAACCCGTTTATGCCCACCCCTCCCGGACGGAGAAACACGCAAACCACTTCCAGGTCAGGTGCCGGTAATACATCAGGAAACAGGTGATGAAGACAATAATTGATATAAAGTCGCTCAGGAAGGACTATCACATCGGTGAGGTGACGGTCCATGCCCTGCGGGGAGTTGACCTGGAGATAAACCAGGGTGAGTTTGTGGCAATCATGGGGGCCAGCGGTTCAGGTAAATCAACCATGCTGAATATAATAGGATGTCTTGACAGGCCGACAGACGGAAACTACTTCCTTGACGGGGTGAATGTTGCCGGGATGTCAAAGAACGAGAGGGCAGCCATACGCAACCTGAAGATAGGGTTCGTGTTCCAGTCGTACAACCTGCTCTCCCGCACTTCGGCACTGGAAAATGTGGAGCTGCCGCTCATGTATAACCCGTCTGTCAGTGCAAGGGAGCGCCGGGAGAGGGCTATGGCGGCACTGGAGGCGGTGGGTCTGTCAGACAGGATTGATCACATGCCGAACCAGCTCTCGGGAGGGCAGCAGCAGAGGGTTGCCATCGCCCGGTCACTTGTAAATGACCCGGTGGTGATCCTTGCAGATGAGGCAACGGGAAACCTTGACACGCGTACATCATACGAAATTATGTCACTCTTCCAGGAGCTGAATGCCAGGGGAAAGACAATAGTCTTCGTGACCCATGAACCGGATATTGCCCGCTGCATGACAAGAAGCGTTGTCTTCCGTGATGGTCATATCATCAGGGAGGAGGAGGTGAGGAACAGGCTTGATGCGGCAGAGTTGCTCAGGGCCATACCTGTGGAAGAAGAATAAAATAAAAGAGAAAGAGATGAACCTGGGAAATCTGTTGAAGGTGGCAATAAACGCCCTTAAGCGCAATAAGATGCGATCATTCCTGACCATGCTTGGAATAATTATAGGCGTAGCATCTGTAATTACGATGCTGGCCATAGGTCAGGGATCAAAGAAGAGCATCGAGGACCAGATCTCGAGCATGGGATCAAACATGTTGTTCGTCATGCCCGGTACAATGAGAATGGGCGGTGTGCAGCAGGGGAGCTCCGCGTCTCAGCGTCTCACAGTCAGTGATGTTGAGTCAATAGCATCAGAGTGTGATGCCGTGGTGGCTGTTTCGCCTGAGGTAAGGAGCAGCGGTCAGGCAGTATATGGCAACTCAAACTGGCCCACAACAATCTATGGCGGTAATGAGCAATACCTTGAAATCAGGAGCTGGGAGGTGGTCAGCGGCCGCAATATGACTGACAGCGAGGCCAGGGGTTCTGCAAAGGTCTGCCTGGTGGGCCGTACCGTTGCTGATGAACTCTTCGGCGAGGGGATTGACCCGACGGGTGAGACTATTCGGTTCCGCAGTATCCCCTTCAGGATCATAGGTGTGCTGAAGGAAAAGGGACAGAACAGCTTCGGGCAGGATCAGGATGACGTCATTATTGCTCCATATACTACAGTACAGAAGAGAATCCTTGCACAGACATACATCCAGTCGATCCAGATGTCGGCCCGGAGTGCAGAGGAGTCAGCGCTGGCACAGCAGCAGGTGGAGGAGGTGCTTCGGCATACACACAGGCTTCGTGAGGATGAGGATAATGATTTCTCGATAAGGAGCCAGGAGGAACTGGCAACCACGATGACTTCCGTTACCGAGATTCTGACAATACTGCTCGGAGCCATAGCAGGGATTTCACTCCTGGTTGGCGGGATCGGTATAATGAATATCATGTATGTCTCGGTGACGGAGCGTACAAGAGAGATAGGCCTCAGGATGTCAATCGGGGGAAGAAGCGTTGATATTCTCCTTCAGTTCCTCATCGAGTCAATCCTGCTCAGTGTCTTTGGCGGCCTGATTGGGATCGTCATTGGCTTTGGTGCCTCATCTGTTGTTGAGGCTCTTACCTCATGGCCCATAAGCGTGATGTGGGGATCGGTGATCCTGTCATTTGCGGTATGTACCCTGATTGGAGTCTTCTTTGGCTGGTACCCTGCACGCCGGGCTTCTGACCTTGACCCGATAGATGCACTCCGGTTTGAAT
>SBFZ01000300.1 GCA_006227095.1 Bacteroidota bacterium
ATTGATGAAGACGGTATAATCTATAAATATAAAATGGAGAACTTCAACATTGACCAGGTTAATCCGGGCAAGATGATGTTCATCCTGTATGACAGTACCGGTGATCCCAGGTATGAAAAGGTGATTCACACCCTTTTTGAGCAGCTTCAGAATCAGCCGCGAATAGCTGAAGGCGGTTTCTGGCACAAGAAGATTTACCCTGACCAGATGTGGCTTGACGGTCTTTATATGGGTGCCCCGTTCTATGCAGAGTATGCCATGAGGTATAACCACCCGGAGTACTTTGCCGATGTGGTTAACCAGTTCCTTATTGTTGCTGCACACACATATGACCCTTCGACAGGCCTTTACAGGCATGCCTTCGATGCATCACGCAAAATGGCATGGGCAGACAGTATCACAGGACAGGCTCCTCATGCCTGGGGAAGGGCCATGGGATGGTTCTCAATGGCTATAGTTGACGTACTCGACTTTCTGCCACAGGAGCAGCCCGGAAGAGATGAGATTATTGAGATATTGCGGAATATGGTTCAGAAACTGGCAGAGATACAGGATCCTGCCACCGGCGGCTGGTACCAGGTCCTTGACCGTTCAGGTGATGAAGGAAACTATATAGAAACATCATGCACAGCAATGTTTGCATACTCCATCCTGAAGGGAGTCAGGATGGGATACATTGACCAGGAATACCTGGCCGTGGCGCAGAAAGCCTACCAGGGACTGCTTGACAATTTCATCGTTACGGATGAAGCCGGTCTCGTTACCATGAAAAATATCTGCGGTGTGGCCGGTCTTGGAGGTGATCCTTACCGCGACGGCACATATGAATACTATATCGGAGAAGTGATCCGTGAGAATGATCCCAAAGGGGCTGGACCATTCATCATGGCGAGCCTGGAATATGAAATGAAGTACATCAAAAAAGCTGATTGACCATGAAACGCCTTGCATCACTCCTGTTGATTCCCCTTGCGGTTTCCGTTGCTTCCTGCTCCGGAAATGACCCCTGGAAGATGGCCGCGGAAATTGAACAGTCAATCCTGAAGACCTCTTTCCCTTCCGATACCTTCAACATAGCTGACTTCGGGGCAGTTCCGGATGACACCACATTCCTGAATACAAAGGCAATTGAAGCTGCAATTGTAAGTTGCAACAGCGGTGGCGGTGGTGTTGTTCTTGTTCCGGCAGGTAAATGGTACACCGGCCCTATTAACCTGCAAAGCAATGTAAACCTGCACCTGGCGGAGGATGCCACCCTTCTGTTTTCAACTGATTATGAGCTGTACCTCCCGCCCGTACTCACCCGGTGGGAAGGGATGGACTGCTATAATATCCATCCGCTGATCTATGCGCGTGAATCTTCGAATATTGCCCTTACGGGAAAAGGGACAATAGACGGGCAGGCGTCAAACGAAGCATGGTGGTGGATGAATGGCAATCCGGCATACGGCTGGCGCGAGGGGATGAACAACCAGAGGATTTCCGGAAGAGCAAAGCTGCTGGAATATGAGCAGAACCAGGTTCCCGTGGAGGAAAGACGCTTCGGACTGGAAGGTGCACTCAGGCCGCAACTGATAAATTTCCTGAAATGCAATACAGTTCTGATCGAGGATCTGACACTGAGGAACTCGCCCTTCTGGGTCATCCATCCGGTGCTTACTGATAATTTCATCCTCAGGGGGGTGACCATCGAAAGCGGAGGACCCAATTCTGACGGGTGCGACCCCGAATCATGCAACGGTGTACTGATAGAGAACTGCCGTTTTGATACCGGCGATGACTGCATCGCCATCAAGTCCGGCCGGAACAATGACGGGAGAAAATGGTCGGTTCCTTCAAAAAACATTATTGTCCGAAACTGCCGTATGGCTGACGGCCACGGAGGTGTGGTCATTGGAAGCGAGATCTCCGGAGGGTTTGCCAATCTCTTCGTTGAGGACTGCGAGATGGACAGCCCCGAGCTGTTGAGGGTGATAAGGATCAAGACATCCGATTGCCGCGGAGGAGTGATAGAAAATGTAAACGTCCGGAATGTTAAGGTTGGCGTTTGCGAGGAGGCAGTGCTGAAGATCAACCTGAAATATGAGCCGAGCGAAAACTGCCTGAGAGACTTTCCTCCCTTTGTAAGGAATGTGACTCTCGAGAACGTAACCTCTGAGAGGAGCCGTTACGGGGTCTATATCGTGGGCCTCGACAGTACCGTGAACGTTTCGGATGTGACTCTGAAAAACTGCAGTTTCAACGGGGTTGAGCAGGGTGCATCAATAACCGGGGCCGGGAAGGTACGTTTCAGGAAGGTGTTTGTTAACGGGATGAAGGAAGGAAGCTGATATGTCACTTCACAGGAATCCAGCCGTCATTACGGGCGAAAACATTTTCAACCGTATATCTCTTTGCCTCCTTCCTGCTGAGCTGGCGGCTCCAGGAAACCCGTGCTCCCGGATTTGCCCCGGCACCGGTGTTGCGGTATTCAGAGTAACGGGCCGTGGTCTCGTTGGCGGGGTTGTCCCAGTTATGCCATCCCTCTGGAAGTATATGGCTGCCGAGCTCGCACCTCATGAAAAGAGTGGCAGCATACGGACGCCAGGGTCTCCCGAGGTACACCCTCTCCACACCTTCAGCGGCGGTAAGCCGGCAACGGTTGAAAATATAGCCGAACTCATGACCCTCAACGGTCGAGGCGGCAGTAACATATGAATTCTTCTTGCAGTGAATATGACATCTCTCAAACCAGGCTGTGGCAGGACCGAAAATAAAATCGGTGGTGCCCTCTATATAGCACTCTTCATAGTACTGCCGGCTCTCCTGGTTTGCGGTGAGGAGCGTGTCCTGGTTTCCCAGCAGCCTGCAGCGGCGGAATACAGCCCTGTCGCCGTCGGCATGTACGGCCACCGCCTGTCCCACAGGCCCGGCACTGTTCTCAAAGGTGATATCCTCTGCAGTGAATCCGGAGCCCTGGATCCAGATGGTGTAGGTACGGAAGGTACCCATATCACGCAGGCCGGCATAATCATCCCAGCTGATAATGGTCTTTTCCGCCCCTTCACCCTTCATGAAGAGGTTGGTCACCCACGAGGGAATTACAATCTTTTCCCTGTAAACCCCTGCTTTGATGAACATGTAGGTAGTATCAGACATATAGGCTCTGATGGAGTTGACTGCTTCCTGAATGGCAGTGAACTCACCCGTACCATCGGAAGCCACAGTGATATGCCTGACCTGACCTGTCAAGGCAACCAGATTAACCATCAATATTGCAGTAATTGCGAACCTTTTCATGACGCATGAACAGTAAATATATAAAAGGCCAATTTAGTTTATTATTGCTATTTTTCCGACAATGAGCAAAACCAATAACAAAATATCATGAAAGATCCGGGTAAATACTCCTTCGGGACTGGCGACAGATTTTCACACCAGGGGAAAGCACAGCTCGAGGCACTTATGAAAGCCTCATCAGAACTCGGTGTTCATATCACCCCTGTCTGGAACAAATCGAACAGGGAACATAATATTGTACACTCAGAGCCTGCAGACACACGTGCCGAGGCTGACGCCGCTGTCAAAGCCATGAACTACAGCGGACCTTATTTCGTTGATGCTGACCATATTAATCTCACAACCGTTGACCGGTTCATTGAACACTCTGACTTCTTCACCCTTGATGTAGCCGACTATATAGGCCGGGCTGCTTCGGAAACCGACATTGAGGGGTTTGTTGAAGCCCACCGCCATTTCTGTGGCGAATTGCAGATTCCGGGTATAGAGGAAAAGTTTGTGATAACGGAAGAATATCTTCGTGAATTTGCATCCAAATTCCTGTTTGCCATTGGCGAAGCTGCCGCTATCTACAGGCATATCGCCTCTTGCAAGGGTGAAGGCAATTTTGTGACCGAGGTCTCCATGGATGAGGTCGACCAGCCCCAGCAACCGCTTGACCTGCTGTTTATACTCAAGGGGCTGGCAGACCTGAAAGTGCCGGTGCAGACAATCGCTCCCAAATTTACCGGCCGGTTCAACAAGGGTGTGGATTATGAGGGTGACCCTCTCCGGTTCGGGAAGGAGTTTGAGGAAGACATCCTGGTAATAAAATATGCTGTCAGGGAGTTCGGTCTGCCGGCAGGCCTGAAGCTGAGTGTTCATTCAGGAAGCGACAAGTTCTCCATCTACCCGATTATAGGGAGACTTATCAGGAAGCATGACTGCGGTCTGCACCTCAAAACAGCCGGGACGACCTGGCTGGAGGAGGTGATCGGACTGGCACTCTCCGGGGGAAAGGGGCTTGAGATCGCCAGGATGATCTACCGCAGGGCCTATGAACGACGCGAGGAACTCTGCGGACCATATGCCACTGTCATAGACATCAGGCCTGAAATGCTTCCTCACCCTGATACCGTTGATACCTGGGATACCCTGAAATATGCTTCCACTCTGAGACATATTCCCGGGGATCCGAATTACAATCCCAGCTTCCGCCAGCTTATACATGTGGGATACAAGGTAGCTTCAGAGATGGGGGCCGAATATACAGATGCACTGGTGGCAAACGCTCACATTATCTCAACCTGTGTCTGGGAAAACATCTACAGACGCCATATTTTAAGACTGTTCACCAAAGCTTAATAACCCCCGGTGAAACCTGCATGAACAGAAGCAGATTATTGACCTGGGA
>SBFZ01000252.1 GCA_006227095.1 Bacteroidota bacterium
ACTGATAACCTTGTTGACCTGCCCTGCTTCCCGATGGAGGTGGAGGGAAACTATGTGGATTTTGTCGTTAAGGTTGACAAGATAGGGATACCTGAAAAAATTGTCTCCGGATCAACGCAGATCACAAAAAGCCCTGACCGGCTCCTGATTGCCGAACTGACTGCATCATTCCTTGAAAAATCAGGCCTCCTCCGTGACGGCGCAACCATGCAGGCCGGAGCCGGCGGAACAAGCCTGGCAATTGCCGTCTTCGTTCACCAGATGCTCAGGAAAAAAGGGTGGAAGCTGAGCTTCGGCTTCGGGGGAAGCACAAAGTATATGGTTGATATGCTCGAAGAGGGTCAGATGGGTTATATCCTTGATGCCCAGGCATTCGATCTTGATTCTGTAAAGTCTATCGAAAAAAACCTGAATCATATTCCCTACCCGGTATTCAACGCATACAACTATCACTCGAAGGGGAACCTGACTACCATGATGGACATCATGATCCTGGGTGCCACCGAGATTGATACCGGCTTTAACGGCAATGTGGTTACACACTCCGACGGACTCCTCCTTCATGGCATCGGTGGCTGGCAGAACTGCCTCCACGCACGCAACGTGATCCTTCCTGTACCACTCTTCCGTGACAGGATTCCGGTCATTGTAGACCGTGTCACCACTCTCTGCGGACCGGGTGAGCTTATTGACGTCATCATCACCGAGAGGGGTATAGCGATCAATCCGCGCAGACAGGATCTGATTGAGGCAGTACGCGGGAAGGGATTGCCTCTTGTCACCATTGAAGAGCTTAAGGAGACCGCTGAACGAATCTGCGGAAAACCGGAAAAGGCAGCCTTTGACGATAAGGTTGTGGCAGCAATAAAATGGGTTGACGGAACGGTTATTGATGCAGTACGCAAAGTCAGGAAATAATCAGATATACAGGTATGAAAAGATACAGATGCCCCGTATGCGGCTACATTTATGATCCGGCCAGCGGTGACCAGCACAGCGATGTAGAACCGGGAACAGCATTCGAAGACCTTCCTTCAGGATGGGCATGCCCTGTCTGCGGAGCACCGCAGGATGAGTTCGAGGAGTACGACTAGGTTTTGTCCGGGTGACCGGTATCACCCGCCTTGCGGTATCCTCCCGTGGAATCAGGGAGTGCAGATTTACGCTTCCTCTTCTTCAGGAATGTGCCTGAGAACGTCGGTCAGCAGGTCCCAGAACATCTGAACAGTCTCAATCTCAATCCTCTCCTCAGGAGTATGGGCACCCCTGATGGTGGGCCCGAAAGAGATCATATCTATCCCCTTGTATTTTTCGAGAATCAGCCCGCATTCAAGTCCTGCATGAATGGCTTTGACCTGCGGAACCTTGCCGAACAGCTTGCGGTATGAATCAATCATCAGCCGCAGTATGGCAGAGTTCATATTGGGTTTCCAGCCCGGGTATCCGTCAGAGTGTGTAACTACGGCACCGGCAAGATCAAAACTGGTCTCCGCCTTCATGGCAGCATAGTGCTTGGCCTCCTCGGAGGAGCTTCTCTGGGTGGTGACCACATGGATCATGTTGTCATCGGTGAGCCGTACTGTAGCCAGGTTGCTCGATGTCTCCACCAGGTCCGGGATCTCCTTTGACCACCCCAGGACACCGTGGGGCACAATGCTCAGAGCCCCCAGAAGACGGTGCTGTGTTGCGGCATCAATGACCAGCTCAGGAGTATCTGCAGGTGTGGCTGATACCTTGAGATCAGGCTCCAGTATGCCGAATTCATCCCTGGCATGAATGTGGTAAGCAGCCGTATCTGCAAGAATTGACTCTTCAAGTGACGGATTGAAGGTTATGGTGACAAATGCTTCCCTCGGGATGGCATTCCGGAGATTGCCGCCGGTGAAGTTGCTGACCCGTATACCGTATTTCTTTTCGAGATCCTGAAGGAGCCTGGAAATGATCTTTATTGAGTTGCCGTAACCCTTGTGAATCTCATCGCCCGAATGCCCTCCGTGAAGACCTGTTACCGAAATATTCATGGCCTTGTGGCCTGTGGTTACCTTCTCCGGTGTGTATGGAAGCATTGCCTGCGTGTCTATCCCTCCGGCACAACCAATGAACAATATCCCTTCATCCTCTGAATCAAGGTTCAGCAGAATTCTTCCGGTAAGAAAATCAGGTTTGAGGTTTATAGCCCCTGTCATTCCTGATTCCTCGTCAACAGTAAAGAGGCACTCTATCCGTCCGCACTGAAGGTAGGGATCTGTAAGCACTGCCATCTGTGCGGCAATTCCTATTCCGTCATCAGCCCCGAGGGTTGTTCCGCTGGCTGTCACCCATTTACCGTCAATGACCGGAATGATCGGGTCGGTATCCCAGTTGTGCGGGTGTGAGGCGTTCTTCTCACCAACCATGTCAAGATGACTCTGAAGTACTACTGTCCTGACTTTTTCCTTGCCGGGAGCTGCTTCCCGGATTATAAGTATGTTCCCTATGCTGTCCTCCCTCGCCTCAAGATTGTGCCTGAGGGCAAAATCGAGAAGGTATGCCCTTATCTTCCCTTCATTCTTCGAAAGCCTTGGTATCCTGCAAATTTCCTCAAAATAACCCCACAACTTCCTTGGCTTAATCTCCCCCAAATCGCCCATGATTTTCCAGTATTTTCAGTTTCACATGTTAAGCGGCAAATATAGTTTTTTTCTGTTGGAACGATAATGATTTTACCTGCTGAAACTCTTTTTTTTACCGCAATAAAAACTATATTTTTACGCAAAACGAGAAAACCAAAAAACATTAAAACTATGGCTAAACGCACTATCGTGGCACTGCCGGGCGACGGCATCGGTGCCGTTGTACTGAAACAGGCTCTCCGCGTCCTCGATGCGTCAGGATTTGACGCTGATTATATTTATGGTGACATAGGATGGGATTTCTGGTGCAGCGAGGGAAACCCCCTGCCTCAGCGAACCCTTGATCTCATTGCTGAGCACAAGATCGCCCTTTTCGGCGCAATAACATCCAAACCAAAGGAAGAAGCTGCTGCCGAACTCTCCCCGGCACTGCAGGGCAAAGGTTATACCTACAGCAGCCCGATAGTAGGCCTGAGACAGCACTTCGGACTCGATATCTGCGTTCGCCCGTGCCGCAGCTACAAGGGTAATCCCCTCAACTTCATCCGCCGCGACAAGGACGGTAATCCCGAGGAACCAATGGTTGATGTGGTTATCTTCAGGCAGAACACCGAAGGCCTCTACGGCGGCGTGGAATGGTCAAACCCACCGCAGCAGGTGTACGATGCCCTGATGACCCATCCGAAATTCCGTGAAAACTTCGGCTGGTGCCCCAAAGAGGAACTTGCAGTCTCAACCAGGATATTTACCAGGAAATATACCGAACGGATTGTGCGGGCGGCATTCAACCATGCAGTAAAATACGGATACAAGTCAGTGACCGTCTGCGAAAAACCAAATGTCATCCGTGAGACCTCCGGCCTCATGTGGAAAGTTGCCAAGGAGATGCAGAAGAACGAGTTCCCGGCAATCCAGCTCTGGAACACAAATATCGATGCCCAGATGATGTGGCTTACCAAAAACCCGGAGGACTATGGCGTGATCGTTGCCGGAAACATGTTCGGTGACATCGTCTCTGACGCGTTTGCAGGCCTTATTGGCGGACTCGGCTTCGCCTGCAGTGCACAGTTTTCAGAGGAAGGGATCGGAGTATTCGAACCAACTCACGGATCAGCTCCCAAATACGCTGACTATGAGACCTCAATTGTCAATCCTGTTGCCATGATCGAGTCTGCATGCATGATGCTTGACTATATAGATGAAAAGGAGACGGCAACCAGGATCCGCAAGGCAATAGCCGAAGTCATCGAGGAGGGAAAGGTGAAGACCTATGATATGATGAAGATGACCGGCAAACCTGAAGTTGTGAAAATGGGAGCTGCTTCAACCATCCAGATGACAGATGCAATCATTGCCCGCCTAAAATAACTTGCCATGACCGAGGAAATAAAGAAACTCTGGCCTGAACTTGAATGGATCAGTGACCCTGACCTGAGAGAGAAAACCGCCCGTACATGGGAGGTGGCCCTGGAACGAAGCGTTCTCACAGCTGATGACCTGAACCGGATCCCCTTCACCCTCCTTTGCGGTCCGGACCTCAAGGTCACTTTCATGGACCACAAGAGATGCGTGGTTCATGTAGCCCGCGATGCCGGAATGAAAATGAATGAGTTCTTCCGCAATGACCTCCCCGTCAACATGGATGTCCTGATTTCAGGAGCCATACTCGCTGACGTGGGAAAAATGCTTGAATATGAGCTTGATGCAAATGGGAAGGCTGTTCAGGGGAAGTACGGACAATATCTGCGTCATCCGTTCTCAGGCGTAAGCCTTGCAGAGGAGTGCGGAGTGCCCCCGGAAGTCTGCCATATAATAGCTGCACATGCGCATGAGGGAGACCTGGTCAAACGTACCACCGAGGCCTACATAGTCCACCATGCAGACTTCATGACATTCCTGCCGTTCAAGAGCAGACTGATCGTCTGATCAGTCTGCTCTTCAGTCTTCAGTCACCAGTCTTCAGCCGGCAGTCAGTCAATCCG
>SBFZ01000116.1 GCA_006227095.1 Bacteroidota bacterium
GCCGGTCTCACATCCTGCCGGGTGTCACGGCTCAAGGGAAAGCCGGTCTCACATCCTGCCGGGTGTCAGGGTTCAAGGAAAAGGGAATCTGATCTCTTTAAACCGTGCCCCATGGAAATTAGTGAAGACCCGATGGCACAGTCGAGGCAGCGGTGGTGCCTGCACCGCACATTTCTCAGCTCCAGCAGGGCCTGCGAGGCGAAGGCTGACTCCGGCCTTAATCCCGCCTCTGTAAACCCGGTCACCACGCTGTTTTCTTCGGGTGGCAGTGCATCCAGGATTTCCACGGCCCTGTCACACCACTCCTGCTGCTGTCTGAGTTTTCCGTAAACAAAGAGCAGCGGAGCCACGGCATTGATGATGAGGAGGTCAACCGACTGCCGGCCGGCGCGGCCCGCCGTGACGGGTACATCCTTTCCGAACTGGTAATGACTGTTCCAGTATGATGAGGCAGTGACACCCAGCAGTTGTCTGAGGCTCTCGTGGCCACGGCAGTCAAGCACCCTTGAGAATAAACCTTCACTGTGCGCGAGCAGTGCTGCAAGCTGGGAGAGCCTGACAGTGGGGAAGTTGGCGGGCCGCAGCCTGTGATACTTCCACAGCCAGCCATCAACCGGCTGCAGAGAGTATTTGCTGCGCATAATGCGGTACTCCCTGGCCAGAAGCAGGAAATACTGATCACTGACAGCCTCCCTGAAGAGAACCTCGTCAAGCAGTCCTGCAGTGCCAAAAAGCAGCGCCTCAACCTGCAATAGGTTGTCCGAATGCTTCCTGATCACCTTCAGTGGCAGCCGGGTGGCAAGCATCTCAAAAGGGTCAGTGTTTACCCGGAATCCGAAATAACGTGAGATGAGCCTGTAAAGCGTCTCCTCCCAGTCGTTGCCTGTTTTCGCGAGTATCTCCCTTACCTCATCGCTCTTCCGCTCCAGCCTTTCCACCGCAACAGACCAGAGCCAGTGCTTGACCCTGAATCCGTCAATCATACCTATATATCCGCTGCATGGAAGTGACACCGGGTTATTGACAAACCCGAGATAATTGTCCCACAAAGCCGTGTCAAAACCGGGCCGCGCAGTTATCAGGCGCCGCCCGGAGGCAGAATAGACATCAGTATCCTCATTATATACCAGGTGCAGTATGACATTGTCATAGGCGTGATCAGTGTGATGCCCGTGACGGTACCAGTCGGAGGCATTGATGTGGATCTCGGTGTTTCCCGCCCATTCGGTACCTCCTATTATCAGCCTTGTGTTGAAGAAATCAGGTCCTGAATCGCGGTTGTACTCCCCCGGGTTGATTACCTCTATCACCCCGGCTTCCCTGTCGCACAGGCTGTCGCCGTCAAAAAACAGGTTTTTCCACAGCCAGTGGAGAAATTCCTCTTTCATGTTCGGTATTATTAAGAAATGCAGCTGATCAAATTTAAGAACAATGTGACAAACGAACAAAAAAATGGTGCAGCCATGAGCTCCCCGGGATGATTTTCAAAACCGGCCGGAAAACTGCTGCCCTCCCTGGAAATCCCGGCCCACCTGAGGCCACAAGCCCCCTTTATCAGAGTCATTCATGATATTTCCCCGGAATAATTTGACGAAAACCCCGAAAATTGATGCGAAGGGAATGACAACGTAATGATGTTATGCTTTAATTTTACTATCCCCTAGAAAAAATGATACTATTATTATTTTAATTTTTGTTAAACATGAAGACTGCAATCAAAATGATGGCCGTGGTAGTTTTATTGAGCCTGGCCGCAAACTCACAAGCACAGATCAAGGTAGACCTGAAGAAGAAACTGGAACAGCAGGTCAACCGCAGACTCAACCAGAAAGCTGACCAGGCTATTGACAAAACACTGGACGCCGTTGAAGACAGCATCACTGCTGACATGAAGAAGGACGGCAGCAACAATGCCGGATCGTCAGCAGAGAAGAACAGTACGGGCCAGGGTCAGGGCAATGCCGGCCAGAATACCGGCAGCCAGGCTGGCGGTCCGCAGCAGGAATCGCTCCAGGCATATTCAAAGTATGATTTCATCCCGGGTGAGAAGGTGATCTTCTATGATGACTTCAGCCAGGATGCAGTGGGTGACTTCCCGGCACTCTGGAATACCAACGGCTCTGCAGAGGTGGTGACCACAAATCTCTTCCCGGGAAAATGGATGAAGTTTGTAATGAATGAATGCGTATGGACAGATGAGTTGCTTAAGCTTCCTGATAATTACACGATTGAGTTTGACGTCATACCAATCGGTGGCCTGGAAGGGGACCGGATGTCAGGATGGCATATGCGGCTGATGCAGGCTAAAAATGCGAAGGCATGGGATGCCGGATCGGCACCGGGAAACGGTGGTTTCCATTTCCAGGTTGAATATTTCGGCAGGCCAAGCTACAACACATGGCTTATGGGAGAGCAGTGTTCTGCCGCTAACCTGAGAGGATTTATCGAAGGTGAGGAGAAGAAGCAGAAAATGAACCAGATATATCATATTGCCATCTGGGTCCAGAAGACCAGGGTCAGACTATACCAGGATCAGAACAAGATCATTGACCTCCCACGGGCATTTCCGGCAGGATGTGTAAAGCCTGACAGGCTGAGGTTTGAATACGGAGCCGCAATGATCAGCAATGTCCGTGTAGCCGTCGGGGCACCGGATACCCGGAACAAACTGATAACCGAGGGGAAACTGGTCACTTACGGAATATACTTCGATGTAAACAAGGACATTGTAAAGCCTGAATCCTATGGTACCCTGAAGGAGATAGCTACAGTGCTTCAGGAAAATCCGGATGTAAGGGTAAAGATAGTCGGCCACACTGACTCCGACGGGGCAGACGCATCCAACCTTGATCTGTCAAAAAGACGCGGTGCCTCGGTGAAGAATGAGCTTGTGAAGACTTTCGGGATAGATGCGTCACGGCTTGAATCAGACGGCATGGGAGAGGGTCAGCCGGTAGCCCCGAATGACACTCCTGCAAACAAGGCTCTCAACCGCAGGGTGGAACTGATAAAGCTCTGAAATACTGTCTTATACATTCAGACGCCCGGAATATTTTACCCCAAAAATTACTTTAGCAGATGAAACGGATACTTTTCATTATGCTGACTGTCGTTCTTACCATGACAGTTACAGCACAGACGCGGACACAGGAATACATGAAGAAAATCCCGGCCCTCCCGAAGGATTCATGCAATATCACCAGGGCCTCGGCGGAGGACTTCATTGCCCGGGTTGCTGTTCTCAGAGACCAGATGGTAAGCGAGATAGAGCAGCTAAGGGAATCAATTGACTCACACATGGAGGCAAACGCTCCCACTGCAGAAGAGAATGCCATGAAGCAGATGTCACAGATGTATGGCATGTCACAGGCTGACCTTGAAAAAATGAAGAATGCCAAAAATATGTCGGCTGCCGACAAGCAGGCCCTTGCCAACAAGATGATGTCACAGCAGGCCAACATGACTATGGATGAGGCAAAAAACCTGGCAAAGATGAGCGAGGCAGGCAGACAGGCATATACAGAAGCCTATGCGACGGAAGCAATGGCAACTGCAAACACTGATCCCAACCAGGCTTCCAGGAATGACTACGCCCGGAACCTGTACAACAACAATGTTGCACAACAGGCAGCATATGATAAGATCAATGATATCAACAACAGGATAGTTGCCCTTTACGCTCCTGTCACCAATGATCCTGAAAGGCAAAAGATGCTTGACAGGATAAATGCGTGGAACAGCAAGCTGACTTCCATGATGGGAATAGTCAGTGACAGTGAGGCCCGCATTATGGATTCTATCAGCCTGAGGATAAAAAATGAACAGATAGCCTATTGCAACAGGTATACTCCTCAATACAGGGCTGCACTCCGGAAACATCTTCAGATAGTGAAGGCATCGATGCCCGAATATACCAGGTTCGGGGAAATTTCAGCCGCCACCACGAAATCGCAGACTGGTATTGACATGCCGGCAGAGGGGAAGGAGCTTTCCTCCCTGGAGGCCGTTGCCGATTACCTGAGGGCCCTCCAGGATGCCTATAAGTACAAGCTCTACTATGCTGAAGACTACTAATGTGAAGAGTTGCCTCCTTTGTCACTCCTGTTAATCAATAATAACAAAGTCTAATGAGATACTTGCTTGTGGCTCTGATGCTGTCAGTCACCCTGGTCGTCAGCGGCCAGACCGGCCAGACGCCTGATCAGATAAGGCAGAAAATGGCTGAAATCAGGCGAACGACAAACTGGGACGACCCGGCAGCTGCTGCAAAGGCCAATGCCGAAATAAAGAAACTGGCCGGACAGCTTGGCGGCGGACAACCCGCCATAAATTTCGGCAGCTCCCAGCAACCAAAAAGCAACACCGGGTCTCAGCAAGTCCTGAACGTTAAGCCTTCCGAAATTACCAGTGCAAACATTGTGGCTATTGCCGATCGGTTCTTCAAGAGATCCTACCAGACTCTCGGGGCTGTCACCAGGAGCCAGTTTGACCAGGATTACAAGGAGGCGGGAGCGGAAGATTTCACCCTGGAAGCCGTCAGGAAGCTGGCCTCCACGGGGGCTGTACTGATTACTATGGGTGATGATCATAA
>SBFZ01000129.1 GCA_006227095.1 Bacteroidota bacterium
GAAGATGTAAATGTGGCAGCCTTCAGGATTGAAGGGGAAAAGACCTGGGGGATTCAGTTTCATCCGGAGGTATACCATACCACGGAGGGATCAAAAATGCTGGGCAATTTTGTCCGCGGAATATGCGGATGCCATGCAGAATGGACTCCCGAGTCATTCGTTGAAATGACTGTACGTTCACTAAGGGAGCAGCTTGGCGATGACCGGGTGGTACTGGGCCTTTCAGGAGGAGTTGATTCCTCAGTTGCAGCCTTGCTTCTTGACAGGGCCATTGGTGACAGGCTTACTTCAATCTTCGTTGACAACGGACTGTTGAGGAAAAATGAGTATGAGGCCGTTCTGGATGCCTACAGGAGGATGGGTCTCAATGTGAGGGGTGTGGATGCCTCGGCGCAGTTTGTGGAAGGTCTCCGGGGTGTTGATGATCCGGAGAAAAAAAGGAAGATAATCGGCCGTGTTTTCATAGAGGTATTTGACCGTGAGGCACACAAGGTTCAGAATGTCAAATGGCTGGCGCAGGGTACAATTTACCCTGACGTGATTGAGTCAGTTTCAGTCAACGGCCCGTCTGCCACCATAAAGTCACATCACAATGTGGGAGGACTTCCCGAGAAGATGCATCTCAGGGTGGTTGAGCCGCTCCGGCTGCTCTTCAAGGATGAGGTGAGAAAAGTGGGTCATGCTCTTGGCATGCCTGACGAGATACTGGGTCGTCACCCGTTTCCGGGACCAGGACTGGCTATCAGGATTATCGGGGATGTTACTCCGGCAAAGCTTGAGACACTCCGTGAGGCAGACGAGATATTCATATCAGGACTGAAGAAGGGTGGATTCTATGACAGGGTATGGCAGGCAGCGGTCATCCTGCTTCCCGTTCAGTCAGTGGGTGTGATGGGTGATGAACGGACATATGAGAATGCCGTTGTCCTGCGTGCAGTGACATCAACGGATGGCATGACGGCTGACTGGAGTCATCTGCCGCACGAATTCCTGGCAGAGATATCAAACCAGATCATCAACAGGGTCAGGGGGGTGAACAGGGTTGTCTATGACATCAGTTCCAAGCCTCCGTCAACGATTGAGTGGGAGTAGGAACCGGCCGGCCCGCCGCGATGAAGTTTCCCGGATTCCGGGCCCGGTATTTGCAGTGAAAAGAGAAAAGTTACAGGACATGGTTAAAAAGCTGACAGTAATAATAGCGGCGCTGCTGATTTCGCACAGTGCCACCCTCAGGTCACAGGGCCTGACACAGGAGACATTCAAGATCGGAAAGACACTTGCCCTGCTTGAGGCAATTTATGTTGACAGTGTCAATATTTCATCCATTGCCGAGCAGATGATCATAGGTACACTGCGTAACCTTGATCCGCATTCGGTTTATATTCCTGCAAAGGATGTGGCGGAGGAGAATGAACCGCTCCAGGGCAACTTCGAGGGAATAGGGATACAGTTCAATCTGCTCAATGATACCATTATTATTATATCTCCCATTCCGGGAGGGCCATCCGAGAAGGTTGGAATCCTGGCCGGTGACAGGATAGTGGCAATTGCCGGGGAGAAGGTCACGGGCATCGCCATAACAACCACAGGTGTTCAGAAAAGGCTGAGGGGGCCGAAAGGGACAAAGGTTGATGTAACCATATTCCGAAAGGGCGAAAAGGAGTTGCTCGATTTCACCATCACCCGCGACAAGATCCCGGTAAACAGCCTTGATGCCGCATATATGATAACCGACAGGGTTGGATATATCAAGCTCAGCCGTTTCTCGGAGCAGACGGCCGCCGAGTTTGCGGAGGCTGTGGAAAACCTGCGCGGGAAACGGATGGAGAACCTGGTGATTGACCTCAGGGGCAACTCAGGCGGATACATGGTTCCGGCTGTACAGATTGCAGATGAACTCCTGCCGGGGAATGAGCTCATAGTATATCTTGAAGGGAGGAACACCTCAAGGCAGGATTACAGGTCTGCCCCCTCCGGCACACTTACAAGGGCACGTGTTGCGGTTCTCATCGATGAGGGCTCCGCCTCGGCCAGCGAGATCCTGGCAGGAGCTGTGCAGGACTGGGACAGGGGTGTGGTCATAGGACGCAGAAGCTTCGGGAAGGGGCTGGTGCAGAACAGGTTTCCACTCCCTGACGGGTCGGAGATAAGACTTACCATTGCCCGCTACTACACACCTTCGGGACGCTCTATCCAGACCCCCTACAATGAGGGGTTTGACAAGTATTTCCAGACATATTACAGCAGGTACTTCAATGGAGAGCTGATTCATCCTGACAGCCTTAACCTGCCCGATTCGCTGAAGGCTTTCACAATAAGGAACAAAAGACTGGTATACGGAGGCGGAGGTATCAGTCCTGATATCTTCATTCCAATTGATACAACCTACTATTCAGATTATTACCGTGATCTTATAAGGACCTCCACAATTACCAACTTCATGCTGGCTTACACTGACCGCAACCGGAAGGAGTTCACCCGCCGGTACAGGAATTTTGAGACTTTCAACAGGGAATTCAGGGTTGACGATTCAGTCATTGAGGAGTTGAAGGCAGCGGGGGAAAAGAACGGAGTGAAATTTGACCAGGCTCAGTATGATGTCTCGGCCAGGGAGCTTAAGACTGTGATGAAGGCACTTGTGGCGCGCGATCTCTGGGATATGAATGAATATTTCATGGTTGCCAATGAGGATGACGAGGCGTTAAGAAAGGCGCTGGAGGTGCTTGATGACCCTCTCCTCTATGACAGGCTTCTCGGTTACCGGAAGGAGGGGAGATGAAGCTTCTGGCCAAGACGCACTACGGCCTTGAGCAGGTTTTATCAGATGAGCTCGGGAAACTCGGTGCAGCGGGTATCACAATCCTGAACCGGGCTGTCGCCTTCGAGGGGTCGAAACAGCTCTTGTATTCTGTCAATTACCGTAGCCGGCTGGCTCTTTCGGTGCTTGTTCCCGTTTCATCGTTTGGAATCTCGGGTCAGAAGGATCTGTATAACGGAGCTGTTGCCGTTGAGTGGGACAGGTATCTTGATCCGCGCAAGACCTATGCAGTAACCGCGGTAGTCAATTCGCCGCACTTCAATCATTCCGGATATGCTGCCCTGGTGGTGAAGGATGCAATTGCAGATTTCTTCCGGAGGCTGACCCTTCCGAGGCCTTCGGTTGATGCACGTGATCCTGATCTCCTCGTTAACCTTCACATCAGCAATGAGAGAGTCACCATTTCACTTGATTCCACCGTTGTGCCCCTGTACAGGAGAGGTTACCGGCAGGGGCGGTCCGAGGCACCCCTTTCCGAGGTGCTGGCTGCCGGTATGATTGCCCTTTCAGGATGGGGTGCCGACAGACCTCTCACTGACGGAATGTGCGGCTCAGGAACCATTGTTTCCGAGGCGGGTCTGATGGCATGCAATATAGCTCCCGGAAAGTTCAGGAAGAGCTTTGGGTTCATGCGGTGGAAGGATTTTGACGCGGCACTCTTCAGGTCAGTCAGGTTTGAAGCAGAAAAGCGTGAGAGAAAATCACCGGTGAAGATCTTCGGAAGTGACATATCTCCTGAAGCATGTGACACTGCCAGGGGTAATTTGAAATCAGCCGGACTTGAGGATACGGTAGTGATCTCCGGGAATGACTTTTTTACCACCCCTCCACCTGCAGAAGAAGGTACACTTATTATCAATCCTCCATATGGCCACCGTCTGGGTACCGATGATATGACTGAGTTTTACGGCAGGATCGGAACCACACTCAAGCACAGCTATGAGGGTTATCATGCCTGGATACTGTCAGGAGATCCGGTGGCCCTGAAGCAGGTTGCCCTGAAGCCGTTCAGGAAGTATGACCTGCTAAACGGTGATATTGAATGCCGTTTCCTGGGCTATGAGCTGTACGGCGGAAGCCGGAAGAGAAAGGGCACTGACACCCTCTGAAAACACTTTTGTCTGCTCTGATGCAACCCTTGTCAAAAAAAGGTTGTCATATCTGAAATAATGAGACGGGTATGTTGGCTATTAACAACAATAATCTATTTTTGTTACTCGTTTTAGCTTTGATACTTGCACAGAGGCCCGATGAGCTTTGACCTTGAAAATCTTGTTAGCGACCTGGACATAAGGGGAGCAGTTCTTTATTACAAGGGAAACGTAGATTCGGAGACGATAACAAAGGCTCTGGACCTTGTGGAGAGAAAGCTGCTGGTGACCCGCGAAGCCCCAAGGCTGAGGAAAAAGGTTTACAATGTGCTCGTTGAGAGCCTTCAGAACCTCTATCATCACTCAGACAGGGTGCCGAGAGGATATCATGCCGCACGGCCTGACAGGTTCGGCCTGGTGGTGATGGAGAAGATCGGCAGGGGGTATCGCATAACCACATGCAACTTTGTTTCCGTGGTAAGAGTAAAGGAGCTGGAAGAAAAACTGACGAGGATCAACCGTTCCACCCCTGAAGAGATAAAGGAGCTCTATAAAGATATCCTTAATCACCAGGAGATAACGGAAAAGGGTCTTGGCGGGCTTGGATTGCTTGATATTGCAAGAAAGACCGGCCACCGGATCGATTTCAGGTTCAAGAAATATGATAACCTGAATACGGCATTCCGACTCAGTGCAGTAGTGGCACCGGTATAGAATAACCAACAAAAAAACAGAAATAGCTATGGAACCGATCATTATTGAAGGAACACCAAAAACACCGTCAATAAGATTTGATGCAAAGGATGGAGTATTTGAAATCAAGGGGAGATCAATTCCTGAGAACTCGGTTGAGTTCTACAAACCCCTCAACGAGTGGCTTGACCAGTATATGCAGGGGCCGCTTGACAAGACAGTGGTAAACATCCGGCTTGAATATTTCAATACCAGCTCCTCAAAATGCATTCTTGATGTTTTCAAGCGACTCGAGTCGATTCACCGTTCAAAGCATGACGTGGAGATAAACTGGTTCTATGAGGAAGATGATGAGGATATGCTTGAAGCCGGTGAAGATTATGATTCCATAATCAAGGTTCCGTTCAAGATGATTGAAATCGTTGAATAACACCCTGCAGCAAGGGTAACAGATCGGTTGTAATTTATTATCGGGGGGGTATCTGCCGGAAGGCTGATACCCCTCTGCTTTTATAACCGTGTTCCACATTCATCATCTCTGTGGCCAACCTTCCCTGATCTCCCGCAGCCGGCAATCAGCGGCGATCCTGCTTTTCGCCATTCAGGCCGCCCTGTGGCTGCCACAACTTTCACTAATCAGTTTTTCCGGCGTATGTCGCGCCTGTCACGCCTCACCCTCATGAATTTTTCCGCGGCATCAAGAATCCGGTGCAAAACCCTGAAATATAGCAGGATGTACAGGCTGACCGTCATGAACCAGATGACCCCTGTATTTACCGCCAGTGTAGGTGCGAAGAGCCCGAATACCTTTTTCTGCGGGGCATAGAAGTGCGCTTTGACCATCGGGTGCTCCGGGTCATAGAAAATCTGGTCGTAATTCTGATACAGCCTGTTGCGGTATCGCTTTATCTTGTCCTTCTCATTGTCGTTGCGCACGAATTCTTCAAGAGATTCATTGGTATACTGCTTCTTCAGCCTGATGAAGGCATCCCTGTCAGCCTGCTCATAGGCCATGATGGCCTGGTCACGGGCTTCAACCGCATCGCGTGATACCTCGATATAGTACCTCCTGACTCTTTCAATATAATCACGTGCGGCAGTCAGCGCTTCAGGCGTTATGGCATCCGGGTCAATTACCCGCAAATCAAACGGTATCGCGGTGGTGAAACCGAGTTCTTCCTCAATTTCATTCCTGATAAGCAGCATGTCATTCCTGTCGGGCTCACCGAGCCGATCTCTCTCGATGTTGCTTTCCAGCCTTGAGATGATGCTCTTCATCTCATTGTACCATATGTCTTTTCTGAATTTCGCGATGCTTATCACCTTGTCATACCGGTAGAACTGCTTTTCAAACCTGTTGTTCATGAACTGGTCAACGGCGAGTGCCTCATAACCCCAGCGTGCAGCAATGATCTCTCCGTAAACGGGGATGGAGACAGGTGATGAGATGTTGGGGTTGAGCCTGTCATACTTTACTATGATACCGCTGAGTATTATCTGCGGAATCACCAGGAATGGTATGAGGATATAAATGGTAACTACGGTTTTGAAACTGTCTGAGATCAGCAATCCCATCATATTTGCAGTAGCCCAGCATGAGAAGAGCACAATCCAGTACTCGAACCACATCCCCCTTATGCCGAAGATGGAGTTTCCCACTGCCACGAATGTTGCTGCCTGAATAGCCGAAATGAGGAACTGCACACTTATTTTCGAGATCAGGTAACTGTTCCAGCTCAGGTTGAGAAAAGCCTCCCGCTTGAGTATCTTCCGGTCCTTGATGATCTCCTCCGCACTTACCGTGAGTCCCATGAAAATTGCCACGATGACTGACATGAAGATATATACCGGAAGGTTGGAGTTCTGCAGCAACGTATATGAAGGGCTGGAGACGCTCTCATCAAAATACCTGATGATGAAAGCCAGGAAAAGGGCAAGTACCGGAGCCTCGAGCAGGGTAATGGCGAGATACTGGGTGTCGGAAAGCTTGGCCAGGATGTCACGGGTGACAAAGACCATGAACTGTTTCAGCCTGCCGGGCGTCCGGAGGGTTATCTCGGGTATGCCGTTCCCTCCCTTGGGGTGCGGAGGACGATCCTCCTTCCGTGATTTGAAATATGAGCTCCACTCGGCGGGTGACACCTTTCGGGTCATTGTCGGGCGGCCAAACTCGTCAAGCACCTTTGATTCAACGATGCTGAATATCTGTTCAGGGTTGACATTGCCGCAGGCAGGGCACACGCTGTCATTGTATCTGGGCAGTTCCATCCGGTCCTTGAAATAGCCGATGGCTCCCACGGGGATACCATAGTAAATCATGTATCCACCCGTATCAAGGAATATCAGCCTGTCAAACATCTTGAAAATGTCTGAGGAGGGCTGATGAATAACCACAAAAATCAGTTTGCCCTTAAGTTTCAGGTCATTGAGCAGGTCAAGGATGTTTTCGGAATCAAGTGATGAGAGTCCTGATGTAGGCTCGTCAAGAAACATGATTGCAGGCTCACGGATAAGTTCAAGGGAGATATTCAGCCTTTTGCGCTGTCCTCCCGAGATCTTTTTATTGAGAGGTGTTCCCACCTTCATGTCCTTGATTTCATGGAGGCCAAGGCTGTGAAGTACATCATCCACCTTCCGGTTAATGGCTTCATCATCGAGGTTGCCGAAGCATAGCCTTGCATTGTAGAACAGGTTTTCGTATACGGTGAGCTCTTCGATCAGGAGGTCGTCCTGCGAGACATATCCTATCAGTCCCTTGATTTTTTCCGGTTCTGTATGGATGTTTACCCCGTTGATCAGGACCTCGCCCGAGTCAGGCTTGTTGGTGCCGTTGAGTACGCTTAGGAGCGTCGATTTTCCGGCCCCGGAGGCTCCCATGATACCTATCAGCCTCCCTGATTCTTCGGCAAAGGTCATGCGGTGCAGTCCTACCTGGCCCCCCTTGAACTTGTATTCGATGTCACTGGCCTCATATACAACCCGTGACGCGAGGGCGTTCTCGTCGAGGAACTGCCTTATAACCTCGGAATAGTAGATGGGTTTGCTGCTCATGAACTTGAGTGATGCTCCGCGCTCAAACAGGTAAACCCTGTCTTCATGCCTGAGCTGACCGCTCAGCAGCAGTTCACCGGTGCCGAATGACCTCACAAACAGCATCTCAGCCTGCGGCAGGTTGAGAACCCTTACCTGGCCGCGGAATGAATCATTGATGATATGGTGTGTCTTTTCATAACTGGTTGCGCGGTCATTGTCAATGACAAGTATCCGGGCAGACTCAGGTACCTCTTCAAGTGTCGAGAGTACAAACTGCTGTATCAGCTGATAATCTTCCGGGTTGATGTTGAATCCCTCGGCAGCGGTGATGATGAATTCGAGTTCAGTGTTGCTTACCCCGGCATTGTCAGAGCGGCAGTATTCGAGAAGCTGTACCAGTACGATGATTTTCTGGTTAAGGGTAAGCTGTATCCCTATGTCAAAACATATTTTGATGATCCTTACAGAGATGGCGGCATTTCTCCTTGCCTCAATCCCTTTCTTCAGCCTCTGTTGTGCTTCGGCATAATATGCATCAAATATCCTGAGATAGGCTTTGACCCCTTCCTGGTTGAGCTGTGGCCTTAGGAAGGCTTCAACAACCCTGCGCCTGTCGCTTTCATTGCCCTGTGCAGGGGCAATGATGGCAAAAAGATGCATCAGGGTATTGAGTATTTTTTCGTTCATCCCGGAAAGGTATCAGAAACTGTAAGGCAGTTCCTGAGTGTTATATAACGGCCCTCCCTTTCCTAATATTATACGCAGGCTGTCATTATGGCATGAACAGGGGCTGTGTGGACATATGGCAAAAAAATTGAACACTGAAAACAAAAAAGAAGTGGAAAATGAATTTTGAGAATTTTACAATAAAGGCACAGGAATCAGTTCAGAAAGCTGTTGAGATTGCTTCCGGAAAGGGTCACCAGGCTATAGAGTGCGGCCATCTGCTGAAGGGAATATTAACAGAGGCTGAGAGCATTGTATCATATATACTTTCAAAGACAGGCGGCAACAGTGCCGCTTTTGGCAAGGCACTTGATGCAGTAATTGACGGATACCCGAAGGTCAGCGGTGGTGAGCCCTATATATCCTCAGAGTGCTCCGGGCTTTTCAGGCGTGCTGCCGATCATGCAGCCAGGATGCAGGACCGTTTTGTTTCGGTTGAACATTTGCTTCTGGCACTGTCAGAATCATCCGGGACAGTTGCCAGGCTGATGAAGGATAATGGCATGGATGCGGCAGCCCTTACAACTGCCATTGCCGATTTGCGAAAAGGTGCCAGGGTGAACAGCCAGACCTCAGAAGAGACATGGGACTCGCTGAACAGGTATGCGGTTGACCTCAATGAACGTGCAAGGGCAGGCAAGCTTGACCCGGTTATCGGGCGCGATGAAGAGATCAGGAGGGTGCTGCAGATCCTTTCACGAAGGACAAAGAACAACCCGATACTTGTAGGTGAACCGGGAGTGGGAAAGACAGCCATCGCTGAAGGCATTGCCCACAGGATTGTGCGGGGTGACGTGCCTGAAGACCTGATGCAGAAGCGGATCTTCTCACTCGACATGGGGGCCCTCATTGCAGGGGCAAAATACAAGGGTGAGTTTGAAGAGAGACTCAAGTCTGTTGTCAATGAGGTTATTTCATCTGACGGTGATGTGATACTGTTCATTGATGAGATCCACACCCTCGTCGGAGCAGGGAAGGGCGAAGGGGCGATGGATGCCGCAAACATTCTCAAGCCTGCCCTGGCCAGGGGTGAACTTCGCGCCATAGGCGCAACAACCCTGAGTGAGTACCAGAAGTACTTTGAGGCTGACAAGGCTCTGGAGAGACGCTTCCAGGTTGTGATGATAGACGAGCCAGACAGGGCTGATGCCATATCCATCCTCAGGGGACTGAGGGAGAAGTATGAGACCCATCACAAGGTAATTATCAGGGATGAGGCTGTCATAGCTGCCGTTGACCTGTCATACCGCTACATCACTGACAGGTTCCTCCCTGACAAGGCAATAGACCTCATTGATGAGGCAGCTGCCAGGCTCAGGCTGGAGATGAACTCAGTGCCTGAGGAGATTGACACGGCCGACAGGCAGATCAGGCAGCTTGAGATAGAGCGGGAAGCTGTGAAACGTGACGGTGATACCGTCAAGGAGAAGGAGCTTTCAAGGGAGATTGCCGACCTTGCTGCCGGGCGTGATGAATTGAAGGCAAGATGGCGTGCGGAAAAGGACCTTGTGGAGAGCCTCCAGAAGAAGAAACAGGATGCCGAGGAGCTCAGGTTTGAAGCCGAGAGTGCCGAGAGGGCAGGTGACTACGGCAGGGTGGCAGAGATCAGGTACGGGAAACTCATTGAAAACGAGAAGGAGATTGAGAGGCTGAACAGGGAGATAGAGGAGAAACGTCATGCAGGTTCCATGGTACGTGATGATGTCAGGTCTGAGGATATAGCAGAGATTGTCTCGAGGTGGACGGGCATTCCGGTCTCCCGGATGCTGGAGAGTGAGAGGGAGAAGCTGCTGAGGCTCGAGGAGGAGCTGCACCGTAGGGTGGTAGGCCAGGATGAGGCCATCAGGGCAGTCTCTGATGCAGTTCGCCGTTCCAGGGCCGGCTTGCAGGATGAAAAGAGGCCGGTAGGCTCATTCATTTTCCTCGGCACAACAGGAGTCGGCAAAACCGAGCTGGCAAGGGCACTGGCTGAATATCTCTTCAATGATGAGAATCTTATGACACGAATTGATATGACGGAATACCAGGAGAGGCACAGCGTTTCGAGACTGATAGGAGCCCCTCCCGGATATGTCGGATATGATGAAGGAGGGCAGCTGACTGAAGCCATCAGGCATAAACCCTATTCAGTGGTATTGCTTGATGAGATAGAAAAGGCCCATCCTGACATTTTCAACATACTCCTGCAGGTCCTCGATGATGGAAGGCTGACTGACAACAAGGGACGAACAGTCAATTTCAGAAACTCAATTGTCATAATGACCTCCAACCTTGGATCATCACTGATCCGTGAAAGCATTGAGGAAAGCAGCGGAGCAATGACGAAGGAAAAAGCTGACAGGCTGAGAGATGAACTGGTGCAGCTCCTTCGCAACACCCTGAGGCCTGAATTTGTCAACCGTGTTGATGAGATAGTGATGTTCAGGCCGCTGACAATCGAGCAGGTAAGGGATATTGTCAGGATGCAGTTCGGGCGTGTGGCTCAGATGCTGGAGGAAAAAGGGATCGCCGGTGAGCTGACAGAAAGGGCGGCGGAATGGCTGGCAGAAAAGGGATTTGATCCGCTGTTCGGGGCAAGACCGGTTAAGAGACTCATACAGAAAGAGATAGTTAATGAACTCTCAAGGCTGATCATTGCCGGTGACATTGACCGGACCAGGAAGGTGAGGATAGATGTAAAGTCAGGCCGGCTGGTAATTGAAAACGTTCAATAGGGAGAATTCAGGCGGAAGCTCTCCAGGCATGCATCGCGGTCAGGGTATATGTCAAGCGACTGGTGCAGCTGAAGGAGTTCAAACAATTCACCTGCGCCCTGTGTGAGCGAACATATTCTGTACGTGCAGTAGTTTGAGCGGGCCACCCTCAGCAGGTAAAGAAACATGGCGAATGCGGTACTGTCAAGATAATTGACCCCGTCCATGTCAATGACCACCTTGGTATAGGGTGTCTCAAACAATTTCATGATCACCGGCCTGATCACGTCAACGTTCAGGGCATTGATGCGGTCTGTGCTGAAACTTATTACATCAATGCCGTCAGTTTTTTCTGTTGCCACCATAACTGTTCACCTGTTTTTGCTTAGGTAATCGTTTACCTCGGCCATTACTGTTTCGGTGTCTGCTTCAAAGGCAGAGATAAAACCTGCATATTTTTCCTTTTCCTCGCCTGCTTTGGCAAGAAGCTCGAACTCCTTGAGCATCTTTGCGGTTTCGTCCATTCCCAGAACTGTGACTGATCCCTTTGCCTTATGGGCGAGGAGACCCAGTTCATGGTATTTCCCCTGTTCAAGCAGGCTCTTCATCCCGTCGAGGAATTCGGGAACCTGGCTGCCGAAGATCCCGGCAATCTCAGCCATGGTTTCAGTGTCACCGCCGGTGATGCTGAACAGATAATCAGGTTTGAATATTTTATATTCCATCTCCAGAGCTTTAGTGAGGTTACAAATATAGGGAATCTGAAACCATCAGAGTATGAGAAATGTCTGAAAGAGCCGGCCAAAAATGATTTTAAGCATCTTTTTATCATCCGAAAAACCCTACTTTTGTTTTAGAACCAAAAGCTTAACGAAATGAAGAATACTCCGTTTTTAAAGTACCATGAGGCTCTCGGGGCCAGGATAATTCCCTTTGCCGG